>NZ_JCAKNE010000006.1:0-135443 GCF_059515965.1 Propioniciclava sp. LT432
CATGCGTTTCTCCTATGTCAAGCGGCTGCCGGGATGCAGGTCCCGAGGGTCGCTTCGTGGTCGGTCTTCAGGGTGTTGTAGACGATGCGGGCGAGGCGTCGTTTGAGGCAGCGCAGGGCTTCGGGGGTGGACATGCCCTCGGCCTTCTTCCGTTCGTAGTACACCTTCCCGAGGCCGCCTGCCAGCCGGATCTGGGTGAGGGCGATCCGATGGATCGCCACGTTCAGCTGCCGGTTGCCGGACCTGGTCAACCGGACCCGTCCTTCGGTCCGGCCAGACCACACCGGGATCGGTGCGATCCCGGCATGCCGGGCGAACTTGGCCTCGGTCGCGAACCGCGTGACACCTGCTGTCTCGCCGACCAGCTTGGCCGCGGTCAACACCCCGCAGCCAGGCATGGCCACCAACGAAGGGGCCACCCTGACCACCGAGGCGGCAATCCTGCGCTCCAGCTCGTTGACCCGACGCGTGAGCGCAACGACGTCGTCGAGCTCCGCCAAGGCCAACTCGGCCACGATCCCCGGCAAACCCACCAGCCACCCACGCAAGGCCTGTTGGGTGGCCTGACGGTCAAGCGACCGGGGCGCCGGCACACGCTCGGGGTCGAGTTCATGGATCCGCCACAACAAGCTGTTGATGATCCTGGTCCTGGTCGACACCAACGATTCCCGGTAGTCAACCAGCAGTTTCAACTCCCGTGACCCCTCATCGTGCGACGCAACCGGCAGATCGGGTTCCCGCAAGAACGCCCGCGCCACCGCCAACGCGTCGATCGGATCAGACTTCCCCCGCGTCCGTGCGACCCGACGCTGCTCGGCCATCATCTTCGGCGGCACCCGCACCACCTTCTGCCCGACCGTGAGCAGGTCACGTTCCAAGCGGGCCGACAGGTGCCGGCAGTCCTCGATGGCCCACACCAACTCGGCCCCGAACTCGCCGGTGGCCCAGGCCCACGCCTTCGCGTGCCCCTCGCTGGTCGCTTTCACCGTGAACTGGCCCAGCTTGCGGCCGACCTCGTCGACCGCAACGAACGTGTGGGCCTGCTTGTGAACATCCACACCAACGACAACCATGGTGGTTGCCTCCTTTCACCTGATCAGTGGAGGACGGTCGGAACCGGTCGGCGGACACATCTCAGTGGGGGCGATGCCACGCTCCTATCAAGTCACGCCGGCCGGTTCCTTCCCACCAGCCGACGGCAAAACGCATGGACGCCACATCCCCACAAAAAGGACTCCCGGCACGAAGCCTAAGAACCAGCCGACTGATGGTCAGGATCCAACCACCGCAACCGCGGTACCACCACCCTGACACTGAGGGAAGCCTAGGGCGTCCGTGTCAGATCCGACGTAGCACTCGCTTGTGTCGAGTGCTAACAGGCTGGTAAACATGGAGCTGGCACTCTCGACACGAGAGTGCCACCAGCACCGGCCGTGTGAGACCTGCCGATCAGGTCGTCCGTCGCGGGCACCGTCCGGAGCACGTCAAGACATTCGAAAGGGCTGCCGCAGTGGCAAAGCTGATTGAATTCAACGTCGAGGCCCGCCGTGGGCTCGAGCGGGGCATGAACACCCTCGCCGACGCGGTGAAGGTGACGCTCGGCCCCAAGGGTCGCAACGTCGTCCTCGAGAAGAAGTGGGGCGCCCCCACGATCACCAACGACGGCGTCTCCATCGCCAAGGAGATCGAGCTCGAGGATCCCTTCGAGAAGATCGGCGCCGAGCTGGTCAAGGAGGTCGCCAAGAAGACCGACGACGTCGCGGGTGACGGCACCACCACCGCCACCGTGATCGCGCAGGCGATGGTCCGTGAGGGCCTCCGCAACGTCACCGCCGGGGCCAACCCGATGAGCCTGAAGAAGGGCATCGAGAAGGCTGTCGCCGCCATCATCGAGGAGCTGGCCGCCCAGGCCAAGCCCGTCGACACCAAGGAGCAGATCGCCGCCACGGCGTCCATCTCCGCCGCTGACCCGACCGTGGGCGAGATCATCGCCGAGGCCATGGACAAGGTCGGCAAGGAGGGTGTCATCACCGTCGAGGAGTCCAACACCTTCGGGCTCGACCTCGAGCTCACCGAGGGCATGCGCTTCGACAAGGGCTACATCTCCCCGTACTTCGTGACCGACGCCGAGCGCATGGAGGCCGTCCTGGACGACCCCTACATCCTCGTCGCCAACAGCAAGGTCTCGAACCTGAAGGACCTCCTGCCGGTGCTGGAGAAGGTCATGCAGGCCGGGCGTCCGCTGCTCGTCATCGCCGAGGACGTCGACGGTGAGGCCCTCGCCGGCCTGATCGTCAACAAGATCCGTGGCACCTTCAAGTCCGTCGCCGTCAAGGCCCCGGGCTTCGGCGACCGCCGCAAGGCCATGCTGGGTGACATCGCGATCCTGACCGGTGGCCAGGTCATCTCCGAGGAGGTCGGCCTCAAGCTGGACGCCGTGACCGTCGAGCTGCTCGGCCGCGCGCGCCAGGTCATCGTCACCAAGGACGAGACCACCATCGTCGACGGTGCCGGCGACTCCGCGCAGATCGAGGGCCGCGTGGCCCAGATCCGCCGCGAGATCGAGAACTCCGACTCCGACTACGACCGCGAGAAGCTGCAGGAGCGCCTCGCCAAGCTGGCCGGCGGCGTGGCCGTCATCAAGGTCGGCGCGGCCACCGAGGTCGAGCTCAAGGAGCGCAAGCACCGCATCGAGGACGCCGTGCGCAACGCCAAGGCGGCCGTCGAGGAGGGCATCCTCGCCGGTGGCGGCGTCGCGCTGCTCCAGGCCGCTGCCGCGGTCAAGCAGAAGGTCTCGGATGCCCTCGAGGGCGACGAGAAGGTCGGCGCAGCCATCGTCTTCACCGCGGCCTCGGCCCCGCTGAAGCAGATCGCCATCAACGCCGGCCTCGAGGGCGGCGTCATCGCTGAGAAGGTCGCCGGCCTCGAGCCGGGCAAGGGCCTCAACGCGGCCACCGGCGAGTACGTCGACATGCTGGCGGCGGGCATCCCCGACCCGGCCAAGGTGACCCGCTCGGCGCTGCAGAACGCGGCGTCCATCGCGGGGCTGTTCCTCACCACCGAGGCCGTCATCGCCGACAAGCCGGAGAAGGCTCCGGCCATGCCGGCCGGCGACGGCGGCATGGGCGGCATGGACTTCTGAGTCCAGCCGTTCCCCGAACGCCACGGGCGCTCCTGCACAGCAGGGGCGCCCGTGCTCGTCCGGGGAGAGGGCACCATTGACGCTCCCCGACCCTCCTGTCATCCTGCCGCCAGGAGGGGAAGATGGCCACGCGGCGCGGGGGTGGCGTCCAGTGGGACAGCCTGGCGGTGAGCACGTTCGTGCTCGCCGTCTCGATCGCCTACGTGGTCGTGCTGCTGGCCCGGCCCGCCGACTGCGCGTTCGTGACCCCGGACGCGCTGGCCTGGCGGCCCGACGGCCTCCGCGTGCACGCCACGCCGGATTGCCCGCTCCCCGACGGCACGCTCGTCGTGGACGCCGTGCCTGGACCCACGTCCACCCACTACCGGATGGCCGGGGGCGAGACCGTGACCATCGCTCCCGCCGACCATCCGGCCGACATCGGGCGCCGGCTCCTTGAAGGGGCGTGGACGTCGTTGTTCACCACCTCCCTGTTCGGGGTGTGCCTGGCGATGATGTGGCGCGACCCGCGGGACCGTGCCGGCGGGGCGGCGCTCGTGATGTCCGCCGGGCTCTTCGGCAGCACGCTCGTGACCCACCTCGGACTGCCCGCCTCCTCCGCGTTCGAGGGCTGGGAGCGATGGCTCTTCCTCACCGCCACCCAAATCGTGTTCTCCCTCGTGTGGGGGGCGGCGCTGCTCTTCGGCATCCTCTTCCCGACGCCCCTGCGCGGCGTCACCCGGTGGTGGCACCACGCGCTGATTGCCCAGCTGCCGTTGGCCGCCTTCCTCGTCGCCTGCATCGGCCTGTCGCGCTGGGCGGAGCCGGGTGAGGTGGGGTGGGTGCACGCCGTGATCCGGGCCCAGACCACGGTGACCGTGTTCACCCTGGTCTGCGTGGTCAGCGTGGTCATCGGTCGCATGATCCGGTTGCGCGAGGACGGGCGGGATGCCGTGGCCCGCCAGCAGCTGTTGTGGGTGGGCGGGACGGCCCTGTGCTCCATCGCCCTGACCCTCGTGCTGGCGATCGGACCCCAGATGTTCGGCGGCGCCGGAGTGCTGAACGGCTCCTTGATCGGCCTGCCGGGGCTGCTCTTCGTCGTCGGTCTCGGGATCGGTCTCGCCCGGTTCCACCTGTTCGACCTGGAGTGGGTGCTGGTCAAGGTGATGGTGGCGACCGGATTGGTGCTCATGGCGCTCGTGCTCCTCCCCCTCGTGGAGCTGCTGCTGAGGTGGGTGGCCCCCGACGTGTCGCCGGAGGCGGCGGGGCCGGTGAGCGTCGTGGTGCTGGCGGTCCTGGTGCCGGTCCTGCACGAGCGGCTGGAGCGGGCGGTCAACTGGGCGGTCTACCGGGACCCCGAGGACCGCTACCGGATCCTGAGCCGGGTCGCCGGCGACCTCGCCCGGCGGAACGTCGACTTCCACGGGGTGGCGGACGACATCCGCCGGGCGCTGCGGCTGCCGCGGTTGGCGATCCGCGTCGGTGGGCTCGACATCCAGGCCCACGCGTCCGGCGCCCCCGGGCCGGAGCCGGTCGAGGGCTCGGTCCCGGTCCCCTTCGCCGTGGACGTCGGAAGCCAGCCGGTCGGCGTCCTGGTCGCCTGGACGCGCGGCGGGCGCGACCGGTTGTCCCGCAAGGAGCGCGACCTGCTCCAGGACCTCGCGGGCCAGGTCGGGGTCGCCGCCCGCCAGGTGGAACTCGCCGACGCCCTCCAGAGCGCCCGCGAACGACTCGTCCTGGCCCGCGAGGAGGAACGGAGGGCCCTGCGTCGCGTCCTCCACGACGACCTCGCCCCGACGGTCGCGGGCATCGGCCTGCGCGCCGAGACCGCGCGACAGCTCGTCGCCCAGCGCGGAACGGGGGAGCTCGCGACCGGCGTCCTGGCGGACATCGGTCGCGAGGCCGCGACCGCCTCGCGGCAACTTCGCGCGCTGGCCTACGACCTGCGCCCGCCCGCCCTGGACGAGCGGGGACTGGTCGGGGCGCTGGTCGACTGTCAGGTCAAGCTCCTCCCCGTCATCCTCGAGGTCGACAGCTCCGAGCTGGGCGACCTGGAGCGTGATCCCCTCTCGGCCGCGGTGGAGGTCGCGGCGTTCCGCATCGTGCTCGCCGCGCTGGCGAACGTGCAGCACCATTCCGCTGCGCAGCACTGTCGCGTCGTGCTGCGCCGGACGGCCGGCGTCCTGGTCTGCGAGGTGCTGGACGATGGGGTGGGGCTGGCCGAGGGGGTCCGGCCCGGGGTCGGCATCGCCGCGATGCGCGAACGGGCGGCCGAGCTCGGGGGAACGGTCCGCGTCGAGCCGCGCGACGGGCGCGGCACCCGTGTCCGCCTGGACCTACCACTCGAGGGGAACCATGACTGAGCGCACCACGATCGTGCTGGCCGACGACCATCCCCTGTACCGGTCGGGGCTGGCGGGATTGGTCTCGGTGTCCGAGGACCTCGCCATCGTGGGGGAGGCGTCCGACGGCATCGAGGCCGTGGAACTCGTGGGGCGCCTGCAGCCGGACGTGGCGGTCCTGGACCTGAACATGCCCCGGCTGCACGGGCTGGACGCCGCCCGTCGCGTCCGTGAGGTGAGTCCCGGTACCGGCGTCATCGTCCTCACGATGGACCACGAGGACACGACGGTCTTCCGGGCGCTCGAGGCGGGGGTGCGGGGCTATGTCGTCAAGACCGACCCTCCGGCCAGCGTGCTCCACGCCATCCGGTCGGTGGCCCAGGGCGAGGCTGTCTTCTCGCCGGTCCTGGCCGGACGCATGGCGGCCTGGTTCTCGGGGCTCGGCGGGGGCACCGGACTGGTGGACCAGCTGACGCCCCGCGAGAGGGAGGTACTCGCGTTCATGGCCCGCGGCCTGGACACCGAGGCGATCGCCGCGGCCCTGGACGTCAGCCCGAAGACGGTGCGCAATGTGGTGTCGAACGTGCTGACCAAGCTCCAGGTGAACGACCGTCGGCAGGCCGTGGCGAAGGCGCGGGCCGCGGGACTCGTCTGACGGCGCGTCCCCGTTCGCCGCTCGTCCCGGAATCTTCCCGGATTCGTCCCGATCCGTTCCCGTGACGCCCGGGTTGGCCGAGGCCGAGGCTGGAGGCACAACCCCAGTTGAACGGAGCAGCACCCATGCGCACCACCTACCGCGCCCTCGCGTACGTCATCTGCGGCCTCGTGGCCCTCCAGGCCGCCTCCCACGCCTGGGCCTCGTCCGGGCTCGTCAGGTACCTCAGCGAGGGTGGCGTGATCGACTTCACGTCCGATTCCCCGCCCCCCGTGCCCGAGTTCCTCGGCCTGATGATCCACGGCATGAACGGCATGTACGTGATCCCGGCCGTCGCCCTCGTCATGCTCGGCGTCGCCTTCGCCTCCCGCATTCCGGGGGCCGTGCCCTGGGCGGCCGTCGTCGTCGTACTGGTCGCGGTCCAGGTCACCCTCGGTTTCCTCGGTCACGGCATGTCCGCCCTCGCCTTCCTGCACGGCGTCAACGCCCTGCTCCTCTTCGCCGGCGCCTTCATGGCAGCCCGCCTGGCACACCGTCCCGTCACCACCCCCACCCCCGCCGCGCGTGCCGAGTCCGCCGGTGTCCGCTGACACCGCCGACCTCGCCGTCACGGCCCCGGCCCGGACGCCCCGCCGCACCCCCGGCGGGCGTCCGGGCCACTGGCGTGTGCTCCTGGGCTGGGTGGCCGGGGCCCTCACGTTCGCCGTGGTGGTCGTCCTCGGCGTCCAGTGGTGGGCCAGCAGGCTGCGGGTCCTGCTCGGCGCCGGCGCGCGGGTCGACCTGGCCGTGCGCGTGCCGGACGCCGGCGGCGCCCGCGTGCAGGTCACGGGGACCTCTCTCGTGCTCGGCCCCGCGGACGCCTCGCCGCCGGGCGTCCCGACTCCCGCCGCCGAGTTCGATCCGCTGTCGTACGGGACGCCCGCGGCACTGCCGTTCGACCCCACCGACGCTGACCGGCGCTTCACCTACGACATCGGACGCCGTCCCGGGTTCCTCGCCGGGCGTCCCGGATACTGGTGGACCATCAACGGAGGCATCGTGCCGCACGTGCCGATGTACATGGTCCGCGAGGGCGACGTCGTCACGATGCGCATCACCAACAACAGTGGCGAGGTGCACCCCATGCACCTCCACGGGCACCACGCCGTGGTGCTCTCCCGCAACGGCGTCGCGGCGTCCGGCAGCCCGTGGTGGGTCGACTCGCTCGACGTCCGGCACGGGGAGACCTACGACGTGGCGTTCGTGGCCGACAACCCGGGCATCTGGATGGACCACTGCCACAACCTGCCCCATGCCACGGAGGGCCTGATGACCCACCTCATGTACGAGGGGGTGGACACGCCGTTCCTCCTGGGCTCCGCGTCCGGCAACGAGCCGGAGTGAGGCGGCCGGTGGGCCTCAGCGCAGCCGCGGGCAGGGCGGCAGGGGGACCTCGTCCAACCAGGCGGCCAGCAGGGCCGACTGGTCGGTCCCGGTCGAGCGGTTCACGTGCTCGATGAAGTCCTCGGTGGTCACGATGGCGCGCGCGGCGACCCAGGTGCGGCACAGCGAGAAGAAGGCCTCATCGCCGACGGCGGCACGCAGTGCGTGCAGCGTGAGGGCGCCGCGCTTGTACACCCAGTCGTCGAACATGGCGGGCATACCGGGATCGGAGAGCGGGGTGTCCTGGCCCTCGCTGGGGAGCGCCCGCCAGTGGCGCTCGGCGCGCTCGTCGGCCGTCCCGAGGCCGCGGTGCTCCGACCAGAGCCACTCCGTGTAGCAGGCGAACCCCTCGTGCAGCCAGATGCCCTTCAGCAGCGCGGCCGTGACCGCGTTGCCGAACCACTGGTGCGCCAGCTCGTGGACGACCAGGCGCTCGTTGTCCCAGTCGTCGTCGAGGTGGTTGGTGCCGAAGTTCGCCATGGCCTGGGCCTCGAGGGGGATCTCCAGCGGCTCGTCCACGACGACCGCCCGGTAGGAGTGGAACGGGTAGGGCCCGAACCAGCCCTCCAGGGCATCGAGCATCGCGGGCAGGCGCAGCATCGGGGAGGATGCCGGGACGGAGCGCGTCCGGGGTCGCAGGATCGTCACCCTGCCGCCAGAGCCGGGCAGTGACTCGCTCACCAGGCGTCCGATGGTGAGGCTGACGAGGTAGGGCGATGTGGGGGCGTCCTCGATGAAGACGGACGTGGTGCGTCCGCCCTTCGTGCTCGCCTCGACCGGGCGGCCCGTTGCCGCGGTGGCGTACTCCGCCTCGGTGGTCACCGCGATCCGATAGGTGGCGCGGTCGTCGGCCCGGTCGTTGCACGGGTACAGCGAGGGGGCGCCGTACGGCTGCGAGGCCACCAGGATGCCGTCGGTGAGCTCCTCCCAGCCCGCGGGACCGTGCGCACCCGGGACCGGGCCCGGCTTGCCGCTGTAGGTGACCTGCACCGTGGCGATCGCGCCGGCGCGGAGGGGCGCGGCCAACCCGATGGTCAGCTTGCGCGCCTTGTGGGCGTACTTCTTGACCTTGGCGCCGTCGACCCGCACCTTGTCGACGTGGAGACCGCTGAGGTCGAGCTGGATCGACGTCAGGTCCTCGAGGGCACGGACGGTCAGCGTCGCCGTGGCGTCCAGCCGGTTGGTGGGGACGCGGTAGTCGAGCGCGAGGTCGTAGTGGCTGACGGAGAAGGAGGTGTCGCCGTGACTGGGAAGGTAGGGATCAGGCACAGCGCGCACCTGTCGATACTGCCACACTCCGTGCGTCACCCGGACGTGTCGCCCGCCTCACTCGACCCACGGGCCGATCGGGTTGCCGATCCAGCGCGTCCGACGCGGGACGGACTCCCCGCGCATCACCAATGACGCCGGCCCGATGGTGGAGTGGCGTCCGACGGTCGCGCCCGGCAGGACGACGCTGTTGGGGCACAGCGTCCCGCCGGCCTTGATGACCACCTTGTCCAGGGCGAGGACGCGGTCGTGGAACAGGTGGGTCTGCACGACGACCCCCCTGGAGATGGTCGCGCCGTCCCCGATCTCGACCAGGTCGGGCTCGGGCAGCCAGTAGGTCTCGTTCCACACGCCGGCGCCGATCGTGGCCCCCATGGTCCGCAGCCAGACGTTGAGCAGCGGCGTCCCGGTGGCCCAACGGACGAACCACGGTGCCGTGACGACCTCCATGAACTGGTCGGCGAGCTCGTTGCGCCACACGAACGAACTCCACAGCGGGTGCTCGCCCGGCTCGACGCGCCCGACGAGCAGGCGCTTGGGGAGGACCGACAGCCACGTCGACAGGTAGCCGGCTGCGACGAGGACCACACCGCCCAGGGCGACGGCCAGCCACCACGACACGGACGCCAGCGCCACCAGCGCTGCGGCCACGAGGACCCCGAGCGCCATCGAGACCATCACCGCGACGATCCGGAACAGTTCGACGATTCCGCGCTGCACGCGGAGCCTGCGCGGCGGGTCGTAGGTCAACGAGGTGTCGACCTCTTGGGCCGCCCGGCGGAGGGGGGCGGGCGGGGAGCCGATCCACGACGTGGTCTTGCGGGCCTTCGCGCGGGGCGGGGCCGACGACAGCACCGCGACCAGCCCGCGGGCCGGCACCTTCCGGCCGGGGGCGGCCATGCCGGAGTTGCCGAGGAACGCGTCCTTGCCCACGCGCGTCCGCGCGGTGCGGAGCCAGCCCCCGCCGAGCTCGTAGCCACCCACGAGCGTGTCGTCGGCCAGGAACGACTGCTCGCCGACGCTGGCCAGCTTCGGGATCATCAGCACGGTGGACGCCTCGGCGTCCTTGCCCATCTCGGCACCGAGCAGGCGTAGCCACACGGTGGTGAACCACCCGGCGTAGAGCGGGTAGAGCCACGTCCGGGCCTCGTCGAGCACGCGGACGGTCGCCCACGCCGCGAGCCCGCGCCCGGAGTGGACGGGGACGTGCCCCTCGACCACGAACAGGCCCAGGAATCGGACGTGGACCAGCACGAGCAACGCCACGAGCGTGAAGCCGACCAGCACGGCCACGGGCAGCCAGGCCAGGGCGTGGCCGACCAGGGCGGGGATGCCGGCGCCCGAGGGCGCGGTGGCCAGGACGAGGGCCGTGCCGGCGGCGAGCCCCGCCACCGGGATGCCGGCGATGACGAGCGAGGCGGCCAGGTAGCCCAGCCACCAGAGCGGACGCCGCGGCGGCGGGGCCTCCCACGGGCCGCGGGCGTGGCGCTTGGCCTTGACCGCGGGGGAACCCGTCCAGTACTCGCCGGCGGGGACGTCGGTGACCACGGCGGAGCCGGGGCCGACCTCGGCGCCCGCGCCGACCACCGTGTCGGGGCCCAGGGTGGAGCGCATGCCGATGCGGGCGTCCGGCCCGATCACCACGCGGCCGACGTGCAGGGTGTCGCCGTCGATCCAGTAGCCGGCCAGGTCGACCTCGATCTCGACACTGGCGCCCTCGCCGACGGTGAGCAGCCCGGTGACGGGCGGCATCGTGTGGAGGTCGACGTTGGGGCCGATGGTGGCGCCGAGGAGGCGTGCGTACCAGATCATGCCCGGGGCGGACGCGTTGCTGGTCGCCATGAGCTCCTCCGCGAGGCGCTCGGCCAGCCAGATGCGCAGGTGTGCCCGGCCGCCCCGCGGGTAGGAGCCCGGGACGACCGGGGCCAGGAGGACCCGCGCGAAGAGGGCGGAGAGGACCATCCGGCCGGGCGGGAGGACGAGCAGCAGCCAGCCCAGGGCGACGATCCACCAGGGAACGGGCGCCACGGGCAGGGCCAGCCACCCCGCCAGGTTGACGCCGGTGGCCAGGAGCGTGACCCAGCGGAGGGCGCCGATGGTGCGCAGCGGCACGATGGCCAGCAGCTGGGCGACCCGGGTCCGGCGGCGGACGGGGGAGACCCGCTCGTTGCGGCGGGACTCGGGGGCCTCCATGGCGGTGAGGTGCGCTGCCATCGCGGCCAGGCGCGGGTGTTCGTAGATGTCGGTGACCCCGGCCTCCGGGAATCGCCGCCGGATGCCGGCCAGCAGGTGGGCGACCGCCAGCGACGTGCCGCCGAGGTCGAAGAAGTCCGACGCCGGGTCGGTCACGACCGTGCCCAGCGTGTCGGCCCACAGGCCGGCCAGCCAGGCCTCGTCCTGGGTGAGGGGCGTGGCCCCGGCCTCCGGCGTGTCGGACGCGCTGGCCAGCGGCCACGGCAGGGCGTTGCGGTCGATCTTCCCGGACGTGCGCGTCGGCAGGTCGTCCACGACGGCCAGGCGGGGGACCAGCGCGGCCGGCAGCTGCTCGCGCAGGAGAGCCGTCGCGCCGTGGGTGTCGAAGTCGGGATCGGCGGCGAGGTAGCCGACGAGCACCTGCGTACCGGACGCGGTCTTCTGCACGGCGGCGGCCCCACCCCTCACCCCGGGCAGGGCCGAGAGGGCGGCGTCCAACTCGCCGAGTTCGATGCGGCGTCCGCCGACCTTGACCTGGTCGTCGGCACGGCCGAGGAACAGGATCCCCTCGGGGTCGTCCACGACGAGGTCGCCGGACCGGTACGCCCGGTCCCAGCCCAGCGAGGGCATGGGGGCGTACTTCTCGGCGTCCTTCTCGGGGTCCAGGTAGCGGGCCAGGCCGACGCCGCCGATGATGAGCTCACCGTGCTCGCCGTCCGGGACGGGGTTGCCGTCGGGGTCCACGACGGCGAGGTCCCAGCCGTCCAGGGCCCAGCCGATGCGGACCGTCTCGTAGGGGTACACCCGCGCTCCGCACGCGACGACGGTGGCCTCGGTGGGGCCGTAGGTGTTCCAGACCTCGCGGTGCTCGGTGGCGAAGCGGATCCCGATCTCGGGTGGGCAGGCCTCGCCACCCAGGATGAGCAGCCGGACCTTCGCCAGCGCGTCCGGCGGCCACAGCAGGACGAGGGTCGGGACGGTGGAGACGATCGTGAGGCGGTGCGCGACGAGCCAGGGGCCGAGGTCCATGCCGGACTTCACCAGCGAGCGCGGGGCCGGGACCAGGCAGGCGCCGTAGCGCCACGCGAGCCACATCTCCTCGCACGAGGCGTCGAAGGAGACCGAGAGCCCCGCCATCACGCGGTCGGTCTCGTTGATCGGGTCGTCCTGCAGGAAGAGGCGCGACTCGGCGTCCACGAAGGCGGCGGCCGAGCGGTGCTGCACGGCCACGCCCTTGGGCTTGCCGGTGGAGCCGGAGGTGAAGATGATCCAGGCGTCGTCGTCGAGCTGGACCTCGGGAAGCGCCTCCCGTGCCGGACGCCGTGGGCCGCGGGTCGTCAGCAAGAGCCCATTGCCGAGCACGCCGGCGACGTCGGCCTCGTCGAAGACGGTGCGTGCACGCTCGTCGGGGTCGTCGGCGTCGACGGGGACGTAGGCGGAGCCGGCCAGCAGGATGCCCATGATGGCGACGTAGAGGTCGGTCGTGCCCGACGCGATGCGGACGCCGACGCGGTCGCCCCGGCCGATACCGGCGGCGGCGAGGTCGGTGGCCACCTCCTCGGCCGCCCCGGCGAACTCCTCGTACGTCAGCACCTCCACGCCGTTGTCG
Organism: Propioniciclava sp. LT432; assembly: GCF_059515965.1. Classification (NCBI taxonomy): domain Bacteria; kingdom Bacillati; phylum Actinomycetota; class Actinomycetes; order Propionibacteriales; family Propionibacteriaceae; genus Propioniciclava; species Propioniciclava sp. LT432. The sequence goes on from NZ_JCAKNE010000006.1 coordinate 12,612, forward strand.
AGGGCGTGGGCGTCGCCGACGGCGTCCACGGTGGAACGGAAGATGTCCACGAGCGTGCGGGCGGGCGGCGCGAGGTGCGCGCGGAGCTGGGTCACGGGGTGGCTCCTCCTAGTTTTCAGCGGTGCCGATGTATCGCCACCGATGGATTCTACCGCATGGTGCCTGCGGGCCCCGCACGGCGCTGCAACCGGTCGAATCCAACGGCGTCCGGCATCATGGGGCCATGAGCGCGACGCTGGAGGTCCGGGTCCTGACGGCGCACGACGCCGTGCCGGCCGAGGCCGGCGGCGCCGATCGTCTGGAGATCGTGGGGGAGCCCGTCGACGACGCCCGCTCGCCCGAGCCCAGGGTCGTCTCGGCCATCCGCTCCCGGACGCACGTCCACCTGCGGCCCGTCGTCCGGCTGCGCGAGGGGTTCTCGACGGACGGTGGCGAGTTGGTGCGGTTGCGCGGCCTGGTCGCGTCCTACCTGGACGCCGGCGCCGACGGCCTCGTGCTGGGCTTCCTGAACGGCTTGGGCGAGGTGGACGTCGAGGTCATCGGCGCCCTCCTCGACGGCTACCACTGCCCCTGGACGTTCTCGCGCGCCTTCGACACGGTCCTCGACGAGGATGACGCCTGGGCGGCGGTGCTCCGCCTGCCGGGGCTGGACGGCGTGCGGACGGCGGGGTCAGCCCGCACGCTCGAGCACGGTCTGGACGGACTGCTGCGTCGCGCCCGGTCGAATCCGCGCGTGGCGTCCCTCGTCGTCGCGGACGGTCACCTGCACCCCGACCACGTCCCGTGGTTGGCGCGCGCCGGCGTCCGGCAGTTCCACCTGGACGACCAGGTCCGCCCCGGCGGCTCGCGCAAGGCCTACGTCGACGAGGCCCTCGTCCGGTCGTGGCGGACGCTGGTGGACACGGAGGTCAAGCACGCGCGGGGCGCCGGACGGGTCTGAGCCTCGGAATCAGGCGGGATGGGCTCCAGGCTCGGAATCCGCCGGGGTCGGCCGCGGCTCGGGGTGGTCGGACGGCCCCGGCTCGATGTGGACGACCGTCTGGCACTCGGGGAAGACCGCGGCGACGGCCGACTCGATGTCGTCGGCCAGGTCGTGGGAATGGGCGACGGTCCAGTGCCCCGGAACGATCACGGTGGTCTGCACGAACCGCTGGCGCCCCGATTCGCGGGTGCGGAGTTCACTCACGGTCACCCGGCTGTCGCCGATGACACCGTCCATCGCCTGACGGATCTGGATCACCTCGTCCGGGGGCAGGGCGGCGTCCAGCAGGCCGACGGCGGAGCGGCGGACGAGCTTGGAGCCGGTCCACAGGATGTTGAAGCCCACGAGCATGGCGACCAGCGGGTCGATCCAGAGCTGCTCGGGGAAGAGCAGGAGCAGCCCGATGCCGACGATGACGCCGGCGGTGGTCCACACGTCGGTGAGGAGGTGGTGGCCGTCCGCCTCCAACGTGATCGACCGGTGCTTGCGGCCCTGACGGATCAGGATCAGCCCCACGACGAGGTTGACCAGCGTGGCGAGCACCGACAGGAGCAGGCCGATGCCGATCTCCTCCAGGGGGCGCGGGTTCAGGAAGCGCTGGACGGCGGACACGATGATCGCGGTCGCGGCGACGAAGATCAGGACGCCCTCGGTGAGGGAGGACATGTACTCGGCCTTGCCGTGCCCGAAGTCGTGGTTGTGGTCGGCCGGCTTGCCCGACAGTGCGAGCGCCCAGAGCGCCACGAGGGCGGCGACGAGGTTGACGATCGACTCCAGGGCGTCGGACAGGAACCCCACCGACCCCGTGATCACCGCGGCGCCGAACTTGATGCCGACGGTCAGGAGTGCAGCCGCCACCGACAGCATCATGAACTTGATCAGGAAGGAGGTGGACGCGGTCTCCTCGGCCGTGGAGACGTTGCTTTGCATGGAGTTCCTTTCGTCGCCAAGCGAAGGCTAGTCGGGCCATGCGACCCCGGCCAACCGGTTGCCACCGGATGGAGGCATCGGCCGGGCCGTCAGATGGGGACCGTCGACTCCTCCACGTGACCGACGTCCCCGGGCCACGCGTCGGGGTCGTCGACACAGGCCACCAGGTCGGCCAGGACGTCCGGCCACACGGGGTCGGGCAGGTCGCCCAAGAACGCGAGGGGCAGCCAGGCGTGGCCGGCGAGGGTGAGCTGCTCGTCCGCCGTGTGGCCCGCGGTGTCCACCTCGAAGCGCGACGTCCGCAGCACGTAGAACGACTCGGACTGCACGCAGACCTGGTCGGAGTAGCCGTGCGCGGCGACCCTGCGCATCACCGGCCCCACGAGGTCGGACGCGCTGGCCGTCAGCCCGGTCTCCTCCGCCAGTTCGCGCAGCGCCGTCTCCTCCTCCGTCTCACCGGCATCCATCCCGCCGCCGGGCGTCACCCACCACCGGGACCCCGGAACGCCCGGGTCCGTGTCGGCGAACAGCAGGACGTGGGTCCCGTCCGTGACGACGACGCGGACGCCCCGACGGCTCTTGACCGGTCGCGACTCCGGCGGCACCGGAGTGAAGTCCCGGGATCGGAACGGCGTGTTCACAGCCCCGCCTCGGGGCGCTCGCCCCGACGCATCGCGTCGCCCACGATGAGGGGCACGACCACGAAGAGCGCCAGGTCCGCCAGTTGCGCCCAGCCGCTGGCGAGGTCGTACCAGGCGACGGGGTCGAACGAGCCCTGGAGTGTGAACTGGGTGATGAATCCGAGCGTGAAGGCGCCCAGCATCGACCAGGAGAACGCGCGCCCGATGAGGCGTCGTCGATACCTGATCCGGACGGCGAGCACGGACGCCACGACGAGCATCGCCAGCGAGAACGGGTTGACGAGCGCGCCGATGCCGAGGCAGATCAGGACGCCCGGGGTCGTGTTGCGGGCGATGGCTCCGAGCGTGACGGGCTCGAACTGCCCGGGCTGCGGCGTGGGGTGCTGCCACGGGGGCGGTCCCGGTTCGGGGAAGCCGCCCGGGTTCACCTGCCCGGGTGGCCACGAGGGGAGTGGCCCGGGGACGTGGTGGGGCGCGTGCGGGCCACCCGCCGGGAAGGGCTCCTGGGAGGCCCAGACGGTGGCCGGGGACTGGCCCGCGGGGAGTCCGGGACCGACGGGGGCGTGCGCGTGCCCCCAGGCCGACGGTGAGCCCTCGGGTGGCGGCAGGGGTACGGGCGCCCCGTCCGGCGGGGGCAGCAGCCGCGCCGAGCCGGACGTCATGGGCGTGGTGGCGACGTCGTAGGCCTCGTGCGGGTCCCGGGACGGCGCGGCCGGGGGTTCCAGGTCGGCCAGGGGCGTGCTGTCCGGACCCACGAACTGGGGATGTGCGGCCGGCGCCCCGACGCTGGGGGCCTCGGGGGCGACCTGGGGCGCGGGGGAGTTGTCCGGAGTCGCCGGAGCCGGGATTCCGGTGAGGTCCGGCTCGACGAAGACCTCGGGACGCTCGATGGGCGCGTACTCGGGACCGTCGGTCCAGTTGGCCACGGTGACTCCTTCCGCGTCGTGGTGATCAGGCTACCCGAGGCCGTGTGGGCGGGCCGGGGGCGCCCGCCTGTGCCCCCCGGGGCTTTCCGGTACGATGGCGCGGTCCCCAGTGTGACAAACAGGAGTGTGTGCCATGCCGACCGGCCGCGTGCGGTTCTTCGATGCCGACAAGGGCTTCGGGTTCATCGCCAAGGATGGCGGGAGCGACGAGGTTTACGTGCATGCCTCCGCGCTGCCCGCGGGGACGCCGACCCTCAAGAAGGGCCAACACGTCGAGTTCGGCGTGATCGAGGGGCGTCGGGGTGAGCAGGCCATCTCGGTGCGCCTGCTGGACGCCCCGGTGTCGTTGTCCAAGGCGCAGCGCAAGTCCCCGGAGACCATGGCCGTCATCGTGGAGGACCTGATCAAGATGCTGGACTCCATCGGCAACGGGTACCGGCACAACCGCCACCCGGACGGGAAGCACGCCCAGAAGACCGCCCAGGTGCTCCGCGCCGTGGCCGACGAGTTGGAGCTGTGAGGGTGGCGACGAAGGCGATCGAACTGGACGCCGCGTGTGCCGCGGCCGTCGACCTGGCGCGTGAGGCGGCCGAGTCACGGTCGGACGTGGCCGGTGTGGGCGAGCACCTGGGCGTCATCGGTGAGGGTTCCCGGGTCGCCACCCACTACTTCGAGGTCCTCCACCCCGGGTACATCGGCTGGCGCTGGGCCGTCACCGTGGCGCGCGCATCCCGCGCGAAGGTGGTGACGGTCAGCGAGGTCGTCATGCTCCCCGGCGACGGAGCCCTGCTGGCCCCCGCGTGGGTGCCGTGGTCGGACCGCATCCAGGCCGGTGACGTGACCCCCGGCGTCCTCATGCCGACGGCCGACGACGACCCGCGCGTGGAGGCCGGCTTCACCGGCGGCGACACGGCCCGGGACGCCGACCCCGCGGAGTGGGCCGCCACCCGTGCGCTCGTGGCCGAACTCGGCCTGGGCCGCGAGCGCGTCCTGAGCCAGTACGGACGGGACGAGGCCGCGGACCGCTGGATCGACGGTGAGGGCGGCCCGTTCAACGCGATGACCAAGCAGGCGCCCGGGCTCTGCCAGGGGTGCGCGTACTTCGTCCGGCTGTCGGGCTCGCTCGGCCGTACGTTCGGTGTCTGCGCGAACGAGTTCTCGCCGCAGGACGCCCACGTCGTGGCCGTCGACCACGGCTGTGGTGCGCACTCCGACGTGGTCGAGGCCGAGCGGGGTGTGGACCTGCCGCGTCCGGTCTGGGACACGATCTCGACCGACGCCCTCCTCTTCGACTGAGCACACCTGAGTTCGACTGAGCACACCCGGGCCGGACGCCGATCCACGACGGACGGCGCGAGACACGCCGATTCATCGGTAGCGATGGGCCCTAGGCTTTCGGTCATGTCATCCAGTACCACTGCGCCCGCACCCGCGGCGTCCGGGCTCGACCGCTACTTCGGGATCTCCCGTCGCGGGTCGAGCGTCGCCCAAGAGGTTCGCGGCGGCCTCGTGACCTTCTTCACGATGGCCTACATCATTGCCCTCAACCCGTTGATCATCGGCACGACCCCCGACGTCAACGGCAACCTCATCAGCGGCATGTCGGCGTCCGACCCCGCGAACGTCGGGCCGAGCATCGCCATGGTCGCCGCAGTCACGGCGCTGGTCGCGGGCGTCATGACCATCCTCATGGGCGTCATCGGCCGCTATCCGCTCGCGCTGGCCGCCGGCCTCGGCCTGAACGCCATGCTCGCCTACGTGGTGGCCCCGCAGGTCACCTGGCCGCAGGCGATGGGCCTGATCGTCTGGGAGGGCATCATCATCCTGGTGCTGGTCCTGACGGGCTTCCGCGAGGCGGTCTTCAAGGCCGTCCCCCGCCCGCTGCGCACCGGCATCGCCGTCGGCATCGGCCTGTTCATCACGCTCGTCGGCCTCGTCGACGCCGGCTTCATCCGCAAGGGGGCCGGCACCCCACTCACCCTCGGGGTCGACGGCGCGCTCCTGGGGTGGCCCGTCGCGGTGTTCACCGCGGGCTTCCTCCTCCTCGTCGTCCTGTACGTGCGTCGGGTCCGCGGCGCGATGCTCATCACCATCCTGACCATGACGGTCGTCTCGATCGTCCTCGAAGCGGTGCTCCACATCGGCAGCGCCGCCGGCGGGGAGAACCCGACCGGCTGGATGCTCAACGTCCCCGCCGTGGCCGGTTCGCTCATCAGCTTCCCCGACCTCGGCCTCCTCGGGCGCGTGGACCTGTTCGGCGCCTTCAGCGGCGGCCCGCGGGCCACGGTCGCCATGCTGATGACGGTGTTCGCGCTGCTGCTGGCGGACTTCTTCGACACGATGGGCACCATCGTGGCGGTGGGTGCCGAGGGAGACCTGCTGGACTCCGACGGCAACCCGGAGCGCACCCGCGAGATCCTCATCGTGGACTCGCTCGCGGCGGTCGCCGGCGGCCTCGGTTCGGCGTCCTCGAACACCTCCTACATCGAGTCGGCGGCCGGCGTCGGCGAGGGTGCCCGTACGGGCCTCGCCTCGGTCGTGACCGGCCTCGCCTTCCTGGTCAGCCTGTTCCTGGCCCCGCTCGTCCAGCTGGTCCCCTCCGAAGCGGCCGCCCCGGCGCTGGTGTTCGTCGGGTTCCTCATGCTGAGCCAGGTCATCCACGTCGACTGGAGCGACCCGGACGAGGGCCTCCCGGCCTTCGCGACGATGGTCGCCATGCCGTTCGCCTACTCGATCACCACCGGCATCGGCGCGGGCTTCATCCTGTACGCGCTCATCAAGCTGGTGCGGGGCAAGGGGCGCGAGGTGCATCCGCTGCTGTGGATCGTCGCCGCCGCGTTCCTCGTGTACTTCGCCCAGGGGCTCATCGGGGCAGCGCTGGGCTGACGCTCAGGAGCGGTACCACGTGACGAGGTCGGGCGCAGGGCGTCCGGCCTCGTTCGCTTCCGCCGTCCAGCCGGGGAACCCGGCCAGCCAGTCCGCCACCCGGTGCGCCAGGGGAGTCGCCTCGCCCAGGTTGGCCACGGCCTCACCCCACGCGGACGCCATGGCCACGGCCTGGGCGCCCCGGGCGTAGCCGTCCGCCATGCCCGGCAGGAGCTTCACGGGGATCGCGACGTCGCCGGAGAAGAGCTGTCGCAGGCCGTACCTGCTGGGCAGGCCCAGCGAGGCCATCGCGAAGTCCAGGTCGTCGATGGTCCTGTCGTCGGCCTCGAAGCGCAGGGTCGCCCAAGACGTCGCCACCACGAAGGCGTCCACGAGCGCCCAAGCGGCTTCGCGTCGGTCGGGGGGTACATCACGGCCGTGGGCGACATCGGCCAGGTCGCGCCCGGTCGGCACGTCGGGGCGAACGACGGGCGCGCCGACCGCGTGCCGCGAGAAGGGTCCGAGCTTGCTGAGCAGGCCGCCGTGGCGGGGGTCGGGGGGCGGGACGGGCGGCCACGTCGCGAGCGCCACGGCCCGCAGTCGCTCGAGGGCGGCTGAGGTGCCGGAGAAGGCGTCACGCAACTCGTCGATGCTGATCGCGTGGAGGCTGACGGTGCCCATGGCCACAGCCTAGGGGGGCCCAGAGCCGAGCGGGCGGACCGGTAGACTGGGCCGGTGAGGTTGAGGGCGCAGAACCGCATCGTGACCGGAGCACTGGTGGTGCTGCTGCTGCTCGTCGTCGTCGGGGCGCTGCTCTCAGGGGCTCCCCCCGCGCGTGCGGACGAGGTCTTCCGGCTCGATGTGAAGTCGTCGCCCGTCGCGATGGCGACCGACCATGAGCGTGCTCGCTACTGGCTCCTCGACAAGGCGTCCGGGCGGCTCTCCCTCACCGGGTTGGGCGCGGACGGCAAGGTCCAGGGCCACATGACCTCCCGCGACACGCTCGTGGACGCGTCGGGGATCGCCTACGACGCCGGCGAGTTGTACGTCGCCGACATGGGTGCCAAGCGCGCGCAGTTCACGATCCTGCAGATCATGGAGCCCTGGCCGGGCACCGACATCCTGAAGGCCGTCCCGTTCGTGATGACCTACCCGGACGGTGCGCACGAGGGCAGCGCCCTCCTGCTCAACCACGACGGACGCCTCCACGTGGTCACCTCGGGTGCGTCCCCCGGCATCTATGCAGCCCCGGTGGGGCCGTCCAGCACAGCCCCCAACGCGCTCGAGCGCCTCGCGGACGCCCCCGAGGGCGTCACCGGCGGCACCGTCCTGGCCGACGGTCGCTGGGTGCTGCGCACGTCCAGCACCGTGCTCACCCTCGACCCGCGGACCCGCGCGGTGCTGGGGGAGGCCGAGATCGGCGTCGCGGAACGAGGCCAGGCGATCACCCAGGGGCTCAACAAGGACGTGGTGCTCACCGCGACCGGCCCCCAAGGGGTCGTCACCAGCACGCCCGTCCCCGGTCCTGCGCCGACAGCGTCCCCGGCGCCGGCCCGCACCCGTGCCGCCGCGCCCCAGCCCGTCACGAGCAACCAGGCGGACGGCACCCGCACGATCCCCCAGACCGGGACGACGGGGGCCCTCGTCACGGCCGGTGTCGTGGCCGCCCTCGCGGGGCTGGTGGTCCTGCTCCGGCGCTAGGGTGTTGGCGACGAGGCCCGAGGAGGCGATGTGAGCGACCTGATCGACACCACCGAGATGTACCTTCGGACCGTGTACGAGCTCGAGGAGGAGGGCGTCCCCCCGCTCCGCGCGCGCATCGCAGAGCGACTGGCTCAGAGCGGCCCGACGGTCAGCCAGACCGTGCAGCGCATGGAGCGCGACGGCCTCCTGCACGTCCTCGACGACCGCACCATCCAACTCACGCCGCAGGGGCGTGCCAAGGCCACCAGCGTGATGCGCAAGCACCGCCTCGCCGAGGTGTTGCTCACGGAAGTGATCGGGCTCCCCCTGGAACTCGTCCACGACGAGGCCTGTCGGTGGGAGCACGTCATCTCGGACGCCGTCGAGGACCGGATCGAGGCCATCCTCGACTCGCCCCGACGCTCGCCCTACGGCAACCCCATCCCCCAACCCGGCTCGCTCGGCCCGGCCACCCCCGAGCGCGACGGCGTCCGCAGCCTCGCCTCGGCGTTGGGGACCCAGGCGTCCGTCACCGTCGTCGTGGAGCGCCTGACCGAGGTGGCCCAGGCTGATCCCGCCCTGATCCAACTGCTCAGGGACGGGGACATCGCCCCCGGGGCGACCCTCACCGCCGAGCTGTCCCGGGGGCGCCTGCTGCTCACGACGGCCGACCGGACGACGTCGGTCGAGGCGGACGTGGCGCAACACCTGTTCGTCCGCGTCCCCTGATGGATTCCGCGCTGCTGCGACCGTTGTTGGCCGGCCACTGGTACGACGCCCTGTCCGCGGTGCTGGACGCCGAGGACTTCGGCTCGATCGCCGACGCGTTCCCGCGCGCCGAGTGGCGGGAGGAGTTGCCGGGGGCCTGAGGGCGGCCGGGAATGCGTGGGCGGGGTCCTGCGTTGAGGAGGCCGTACCTACGAGAGGAAGACCCCATGGCCACCGTCGAGCTGACTGCTGAGAACTTCGCCAGCACGATCGAGAACTCCGACACGCTCTTCATCGACTTCTGGGCTGCCTGGTGTGGCCCGTGCCGCATGTTCGCCCCCGTCTTCGAGGGCGCTTCCGACAAGCACGAGGACGCCACCTTCGCGAAGCTGGACACCGAGGCGCAGCAGGAGATCGCCGCCGCGCTCGAGATCCAGTCCATCCCCACCCTGATGGCCTTCCGTGACGGCGTGCTCGTCTACCGCGAGGCGGGCGCCATGAACGCCTCCAGCTTCGACCAGCTCGTCGAGGCCGTGAAGGCCCTCGACATCGAGGACGTCCGCCAGCAGGCCGCTGCCGCGCAGGCCGCGCACGAGGCGGGTCATGATCACGACCACGACCATGACCACGACCCCGATCACGACCACCACCACTGAGTCGCGTGGAGCTCCAGTTCGGCCTCGACACCTTCGGTGACACCTCGGTCGACGACGGCGGGAAACCGGTCTCACAGGCCCAGGTGATCCGCGACGTCGTCGCGCAGGGAGTCCTCGCCGACGACCTTGGCGTCGACTACTTCGCCGTCGGCGAGCACCACCGTCCCGACTTCGCGGTCAGCGCTCCGGACACGGTGCTCGCCGGCCTGGCGACGGCCACCGAGCGGATTCGCCTCGGTTCGGCGGTCGTCGTCCTGAGCTCGGACGACCCGATCCGCGTCTACGAGCGCTTCGCGACGATCGACGCGCTGAGCGGCGGCCGCGCCGAGCCCGTGCTGGGCCGCGGATCGTTCATCGAGTCGTTCGGCCTGTACGGCTTCGACCTCGCCGACTACGAGAAGCTCTTCGAGGAGAAGCTCGAGGTGTTCTCGCTCCTGCGCGAGGAGAAGCCCGTCACGTGGTCGGGCAGCTACCGGACGCCCATGGACGCGGTCGACGTGTTCCCCAAGACCGAGGGCGGACGCATGCGCTCCTGGGTCGCCGTCGGTGGTTCTCCGCAGTCGGTCGTGCGAGCCGCCCACTACGGATTCGGCCTGCAGTTGGCGATCATCGGCGGCCCCGCGGATCGCTTCAAGCCGTTCGCGGACCTGTACCGCCGCGCCGTCGACGAGTTCGGCGTGACCACCGAGATGCCGATCGCCGTGCACAGCCCCGGCCACATCGCCGAGACGGACGAGCTCGCCGCCGAGCAGCTCTACCCGCACTTCAAGGCGAACCGGGATCGCATCGGTCGCGAGCGCGGTTGGGGCTCGATGGGGCGCGAGGAGTTCGTCAACGAGATCGAGCATGGCGCCCTCTACGTCGGCTCCCCCGAGACCGTGGCGGCCAAGATCGCCTCGACCATCCGCGACCTGAAGGTCGACCAGTTCGACCTCAAGTACGCCAACGGGCCCATGCCCCACAGCCAGCTCATGCAGTCCATCGAGCTGTACGCCACGCGGGTCGTTCCGCTGGTCAAGGAGATGCTCGCCTGAGCGAGGCTCCACCAGAAGTCCGAGAGGCCCCCGTCGCACGACGGGGGCCTCACGCGTTGGCGGCCCCGGGAGGATTCGAACCTCCGACACATGGTTTAGGAAACCACTGCTCTATCCCCTGAGCTACGAGGCCAACTCGACCAGTCTAATGGGGCTCGGGGAGTGCTGCGTCCCAGCGCCCAGCCCCACCCGTGGGGCCCGCCGGGGGATGGGCCGCCTCACTGAAAGTTGAAGAGTTAGCCTGCTGATAACCTGCAGAACATCTTGGAAGCTTTCCCCCAAGGGCTGGCGAAGCCGCAGAAGTGGGTTATAGTTGTCAACGCGAGAGCGACGCCAGGTAGTTGATGTCTCCTGGGGGTGGGTAGACGGCTTCAAGCCCTTCGACCGGCGTCGCTCTCCTTTACTTTTTCCGGGTCTCCTCGCACAAGGCTAGAGTCGAGGCCATGACGATAGGCTTGGAGCGAGCCCGCCAGAAGATGGTCGACGCCGGTGCGACCCAGGCAGCGATCGATGTCTTCACCCACTACTACGGGCAGCTGGACGCCGGGGGTGGTGGCTTCATCCGCGAAGCCGACATCGAGCCACTGACGGACCCGCCGCGGTTGGCTTCGGTGGACGTCGATCCCGATTTCGCGGAAGCGGCGATCAGGCGCACAGCCCTGATCAAGCTCAACGGTGGGCTCGGCACGTCCATGGGTCTGGACGGCCCGAAGACGCTCCTCCCGGTGCGCGGGCGGAAGACCTTCCTCGACATCATCGTCGCCCAGGTGCTCCGTGCCCGCGAGCGGTACGACGCGCGCCTCCCTCTGCTGTTCATGAACAGTTTCCGCACGCGCGAGGCGACACTGGAGCACCTCAGCACGTTCGACGAACTGCCCGTGGGGGACCTGCCGATCGACTTCCTCCAGGGTTTCGAACCGAAGTTGACCCTCGACGGGTTCGAGCCGGTCGAGTGGCCGGCCGACCCGACGCTCGAGTGGTGCCCCCCGGGGCACGGTGACATCTACACCGCCCTCGTCGGGACGGGACTGCTCGACCAGTTGCTCGCCGAGGGATTCCGCTACGTGAGCATCGCCAACGGCGACAACCTCGGCGCCGGCCCCAATGCGGAGCTCGCCGGGTGGTTCGCCCAGTCGGGGGCTCCCTATGCCGCGGAGCTGTGTCCGCGGACACCGAACGACCGCAAGGGCGGCCACCTGGCCATCCGGAAGGCGGACGGACAGCTCATCCTGCGCGACACCGCCCAGTGCGCTCCGGAGGAGATGCAGTTCTTCACCGACGAGGACAGGCACCCCTACTTCCACACCAACAACCTGTGGGTGGACCTGGCGGCGCTCAAGCGCATCATGGCCGATCGGCACAACGTCCTGGGACTGCCGCTGATCCGCAACATCAAGACCGTCGACCCGTCCGACCCGACGTCGACGCCGGTCGTCCAGATGGAGACCGCGATGGGGGCCGCCATCGAGGTCTTCCCGGGGGCGCAGGCCATCGCGGTGGAGCGCGACCGGTTCCTGCCGGTCAAGACCACCAACGAGCTCATGCTCGTCCGGTCGGACGCCTTCGCGCTCGACGGCGACGCCCGTCTGGTCGCGACCACCGAGCGGCTGCCCGGGATCTCCTTGGACAAGCGCTTCTTCGGCCTACTGCCCGACTTCGACGCCCGGGTCGAGTACGTCCCGTCGCTGCGGGAGGCGCACTCCCTGACCGTCGAGGGTGACTGGACGTTCGCCGAGCCCGTCACGGTCGTGGGGGACGCCGTCCTCCGCGACGGGGGTGGAGCTCGCACGGTCGAGGGTGACGTGATCGGCCAGGTGTGAACCAGCCCTGGCACCGGGCGATCGCCCACGCGCTCACGGGGGAGACGCTGGACCTGGGTGACCAGCCCGCCCCCGACCTCGACACACTCCGGACGCAGTTGGACGCCGCCGGTTGGCCGGCCGACCGCATAGCCGAGCACGCGCACGCCACAGCGGGGAGCGAGCCCTGGCCCCACCCGGTGCCGGACGCGCTGCGCGCCGGCCTCGGCGCGGCCCAGCTCCACGCCGCGATCGGACGGGCCCGCACCGCATACGGACTCGAGGTGCTCGTCGTCCTGCCCCCCTCGCGGCGGACCCGGCTGGACGCCGATGAGCGACGCCTGCTCACCGACGTGCCGCCGCACTTCGGTCGCACCTGACCCCGACATGCGGAACGGGGCCCATCCAACCGGATGGGCCCCGTTCGTGCCTGGGGTGAGCGGATGCTCAGGCGGCGCGGCTCTTGAGCAGGTCCCGGATCTCGGCGAGCAGCTCGTCCGTCGTGGGCGCCGGCGACTCCGGCGCAGTCTGCGCGTTCAGGCGGCGCTCCTGCAATTCCTTGACGTGCAGGTACGGCTTGATCACGAAGAAGTACACGATCGCCGCGATCGCGACGAACGAGATCAGGCTCGTGATGAAGACGCCGACGTTGATGCCGACACCGGGGATGGTGACGGTGCTGAAATCGGGCGTACCGCCCAGCAGGCCGATGAAGTCCATGATGATCTTGGTGAAGCTCTCGACGACCTTGGCAAAGGCGCCGGCGAGGATGACGGCCGTGGCCAGCTCGATGAGGTTGCCCTGCATCAAGAACTCCTTGAAACCCTTCATGGTGGATGTTCCTCCAGATGTTGGCGGACGGTGCCCCCGGTCGGGGCGTGTGCCTTGTCCGGCCAGCAGAGCCTAACGAAACCGCCACGACGAAGAAAACGCGGGTCGACGTCGCCCCCGGCTGCACCTCGGGGCCCCTCGATCAGCGCACCACGATCGTCGTCGATGAACTGCCTTGTGACGCGAGCTTCGCCGCGACCTCCGCCGGCACCTCGACGAGGGCCGACCGTCTGTCACCCAAGGAGGGCGGACCCACGGCGTCCGGCGTGTCGGGAGGGGCCACGACGGGCACGTCCGCGGCCAGCACTTGCCCGTCGGCGTCCAACACGTCGAGTCGTGCACCCGGACGGACCAGGGCGGCGATGCCGTCGCCCGGAAGGGGCAGCGCGGCCACGACGTGGCCGGGCCGTGCCATGCGTGCGCCGTTCGATACGGACGCCGAGGTCAGGGCACTCCCGGCCGTCACGGGGCCCGCCAGGGTGTGGCCCACGGCGTCCGCCTGCGAACGGAGGGCACCTTCGGGAAGGGCTGAGGTCGGCAGGCTCACCGTGGCCAGGAGATCCGCCGTCAGGAGGGTGCCGGCGGGCAGGGAGGTACGCGCGGACACCACGAGCTCCGACGGTGTGGGCGGAGGTGTGAGGGCGAGCACGGCCGCCAGGACGGCGACGAAGGAGCAGAGCGCGGCGAGGGGACGCCGCCGCAGGTACAAGGTGCGACGTAGGGTCGCTGAGATCGGGCGAGGTGTCACGCGGGGGACACTAGGCGGCGCCTGTCACTCAGGCGGCGGGGCTCTTCTCAGCCGAACCGGAGGAAGCGGTGGCCGCGACCGGGGCGGGCTTGGCGGCGTCCGTCTTGCCCTTCGTCCGGTTGTCGGTGGCGTAGAAGCCGGACCCCTTGAAGACGACGCCGACGGCGTTGAAGACCTTGCGCAGGTCACCGGTGCAGGCGGGGCACACGGTGAGGGACGGATCTGTGAACTTCTGCACGACCTCGAGTTCGCGTCCGCAATCGGCACAACGGTACTGGTAGGTGGGCATGGTTCTCCTCGTACAGGTCGTGATGATTCAGCCACGCATCCTAACGTCGGAGCGGCGCGGTGCTATTCCCCGAGCGGCACACGGACGCCGCGGGCACCCGTCACCACCGTCTGCCGCGGGGTGATGACGAGGTCCACGGGGAGGTCCCACGGATCGAGGGGGACGGCGTCCACGAGTTCGGTCTCACCGACCAGGGTGGCGCGCACGGCGTCCGGATCGGCGTGGAGCAACGCCCGGTCGTACCAACCGCCCCCGGTACCCAGCCGGTGGCCGGCCCGCGTGGCCGCCAGCGCCGACACCCACACGAAGCTGCACGCGGCCAGGGCCTCCGGGGGCAGCGTCTGGCCAGCTGGTTCGGGGATCCCTCGCCAGCCGGGCACGAGCGATCCGGGGCCGTCGTACCAGCCCCACGTGGGCGTCCGGTGCCCCTTCAGGACCGGCAGCAACACGCGGACGCCGGCGTCCGCCAGCGCTCCGACGAGGGCCACCGTGTCCGGTTCGGGCGGGACCGAGAAGTAGCAGGCGACGGTGTCGTGTCCGGCGCAGGCGCTCATCAGGCGGGGGAACCGCGCGGCGTCCGCGGTGGCGCGGTGCGGGTCGGAGGAACGGGCGGCACGGATGGCCGCACGTCGCATGTCCTTGGCCGGGGCGGACGCCGACGCGCCACTTTGCGAGGCTCGCGGGAGCCCTTCCGGGGAGGTGGAGGACATTCGCCTACTGTAGTTTCATGGCCCTCTTTGGACGCAAGACTGACGACGAGACCGTCCCCCCGGCGGACGCCCGTGGCGGCGCCACTGCCGCCCGTGTGGCTGAGCGCGAGAGCGGTGAGTCGCGGTCGGTCAAGGTTCCCCGCCGAAGCTTGGAGGAGCAGCGTTCGTTCCTGCTCGACAAGGTGGGAGCCATGCGTCCGTTCGGCATGCAGATTTGGGACGTTCCGGGGCTGGTGCTCTGTGAGGACATCAACTCCGACCTCGACCTGCCGCTCGTCACCACGGCCCGGGTCTCCGGGTGGGGCGTCCGTGGCTCCGACCTGGTGGGGGCCACCAGGGCCGCGCCCAAGCGCCTGTACGTGGTCGGCCACCTGAGCGTCTCCGACGGGCCGGGCCGCCCGCTGGTGTCCGGCGCCGCGGTGGAGATCGAGGAGGGCGCGATCATCCCCGAGGGCGTGGACGCCGTGGTTCCCGCCGCCGCGGGCCGGCTGGCGAACGACGGCTACGTCGAGATCGCCGAGGAGGCGCGGCTGTACCAGAACCTGCGCCGGGCCGGGTCCGAGCTGGCGGACGGCACGGCGTTGCTGCGGGCGGGGGAGGTTCTGACGCCCCGTTCCGTGGCCGTGCTCGCCGAGGTGGGCCTGGACAAGGTGCTCGTCCGACCGCGTCCGCGTGTCGTCGTCTTCACCGTCGGCGAGACCCTGGTCGCGCCCGGCCAGCCGCTGACGAAGCCGCAGCAGCGCTACGACGCCGCGACAGCCATGATCACGGCCGCGGCCCGCAACGACGGGGCCACCGTGTACCCGCTCGGCATCGTGGCGTCCGACGTCGCCAAGGTGAAGCAGGCCGTGGCGGACCAGCAGATCCGCGCCGACCTCATCGTCGTCGTGGGCGGGGGCGAGCTCGTCCGCGAGGCCATCGACGACCTCGACGAGGCCGTGGTGGCGATCAACCGTGAGGCGCGGATCGCGTACGCGGGCCTGGGCGACAACAAGACGCCCCTGATCATCCTGCCGTCGGGCGTCGTCAGCTCCTACGTGGCCTACCACGCGCTGGTGCGCCCGGTGATCAACAAGCTCAACGAGGTCGATCCTCTGCAGTCCCGCCGGGTCGAGGGCCGCCTCGCCGAGAGGCTCGCAGCCCCGGCTGGGGCGACCCAGTTCGTCCCGGCGATCCGCGACGAGCACGGCACGGTGCGGGTCGTGGCCGGTGCCGACTCCGAACTCGCGTGGGACCTCGCGCGGGCCAACGTCCTCGTGGTCATCCCGGAGGCGTGGAATGGCGCGGACGCCGGTAGCACGGTGGAGTGCATCGAGCTGGACGACGCACACGTGGCGGCGTCCCACTCGTGAGGCGCATCGGGCCGCATCCTTGGCCCGTCACGCTCCAGCACGGCCCGGTGGGCCTGCGTCCGCTGCGTCGCCGGGACGCCCGGGCGTGGTTCGCCGCCCGCGCTCGCAACGGGGGCTGGACGACGCCGTGGGACGGCACGCGCCCGCCCGAGGCGTCCGAGGAGGCGGTCTCGTTCGAGCAGATGGTGTCGCGCTTCAACGCGGACGCCCGAGCCGGGCGTGCCCTGCCTTGGCTGATCACGTGGACCGATCCCGGTGCCGCTCCGGTGCTGGCGGGCCAGATGACGATCTCGGGCATCGCCTGGGGATCCGCGCGCTGGGGCATGGCCGGCTACTGGGTGGACCAGGCCCTCGCCGGGCGCGGCATCGCCCCGACCGCGCTCGCCCTCGCCGGTGACCACATGTTCGGGACGATGGGCCTGCACCGCCTCGAGGTGGCGATCCGCCCCGAGAACGGCAAGTCGTTGCGCGTGGTGGAGAAGCTTGGCTTCCGGTTCGAGGGGGAGCGCCCGGCCTACATGCACGTCGACGGTGCGTGGCGCGACCACCGGATGTTCGCGCTGCACGCCGAGGAGGTCGGGCCCGGGGGCCTCATCGGACGCCTGGGGTGACGTCCCGGGGGCGTCTGGGTGGGCGTTCTGGACGGGGGCGGCGCGTCCCCCGCCGGTTGGCAACCGCACAACCGTAAGGTCTTGAGGCATGACGTTCACAGGCTTGATCTTCGGCGCCCTCGCGGCGTTCTGGTTGGTCTACCTGGTTCCCCTGATCCTCAACCGCAAGGAAAACGGCATGCTCGACGAGGTCGAGCCGGGTGAGCCGTTCTCGGCTTCCGTGACGATCGTCCGCCGTGGCACACCCTTGGAGACGGCGGAGAACGGCACGGCCGTGATCTCCACGCCCCTCAACCGTCGCGCAGCACTCCGTGAACTGGCAGACCAGGACCGCGAGGCGGCACGCCGTCGGCGGATCGTCCTGGTGTTCCTCGCCGTCGTGACCTGCGTGGTCGGGGCGTTGGCGGGGTTCGGGCTCGTGTCGTGGTGGATCATGGCCGCGCCCGTCGGATTGATCGCCGCCTTCCTCGTCGTGGCGCGCTTCTCCGTGGCGCGCATGCGCCGAGAGTTGGACGCCCGCGCCCGACTCATCCGCGGGGGTGAGTGCGTGGACGAGGAGACCGTCGCGATCGCGGTGCTGGACGTGGCCCAGGAGGACGAGCACGAGCGTTCCATCGAGATCACCGCCCCGGTCGAGCGCAGCGGCTCCCTCTGGGACCCGATCCCGATCACCGCGCCCACCTACGTGAGCCGTCCGCTCGCGCCGCGCACGGTGCGCACCATCGACCTGTCGGCTCCCGTGGTCGCGGTGTCCGTGCCGGTCACAGCCGACCTGCCCGCCTTGTCGGCGGCGACGGACGCCCCTGCGGCGCCGGACGCTGAGGAGTTCCCACGGGCGGTCGGCGAGTGAGGCTTTTCGCCCTGGCGCCGAGGCGAGAATTTCGGTGCTGCCGGGCTGCGTGATAGAGTGATCCTCGCTCTCGGGCACTTGGGGCTATGGCGCAGTTGGTAGCGCGTCTCGTTCGCAATGAGAAGGTCAGGGGTTCGAATCCCCTTAGCTCCACCAGCAGAACAGGCCGGTGACTAGGTAACTAGTCACCGGCCGTGTTCGTTTTCGGGGGCCGCGGGGGCGGTTTGTGATCCATCTTGTGATCCAACTTGAGATCAGATCAGGCCGCGCGGCCGTCGGGCCTTCTGGCTATGCCGCCTCGGGCATCCGGACGGCCGCCGTCGCAGCGCGGAGGCTGTCCCTGGGGACGGCAACGTACCGCTGGGTTGTCGACACCGACGAGTGGCCGAGCAGCTGCTGGACGGCCAGCAGGTCACCGGTGCCGGCGTAGGCCGACGTTGCGAAGTGGTGCCGGAGGGTATGGGCCGTCCAGGCGTCCGGCAGGGCCGCGGCGACGAGCTCGCCGACGTACTTGGGGTGGAGGTGCCGTGTCGGGTCGTCCGAGCGCGGGAACAGCCAGCCGCGGCCGCGGGCCCGGAGGCGGTCGGCGAACTCGGCGTCCAGAGGGATCACCCGCTCGCGGTCGCCCTTGCCGTGCACGACCAGTGACCAGCCGGACGCGTCCTGCTGGATGTCGCGGGAGTGGACGGCGGCGACCTCGGCACGGCGCAGGCCGCACCGGACGGCGAGCTCGACCATGAGCCGGACCCGCTCGTCGGCGCACGCCAGGCCGGCGCGGATGGCGTCCAGGGGTGCCGGACGGGCGACGCGCGGGGGGACGGTCACCTTGGGGATCCCGTCGGCCGGCGAGCGGCCCATCCGGTTGGTCTGGACGAGCCAGCCGAAGAAGCCGCGCAGGCCGTCGCGGTAGCTGCTCCTGGTGGCGCGGGACCAGCGGCGGTGGCCGGCGAGCCAGTCGGTGAGGTCCTCGGTGGTGGTGCGCCACGGGTCGGGGTGGTCCTCGAGGAGGGCGCGGACCTGCATCTTGCGCAGGGCGATGGTGTGGGGTGATCGTCCGCACGCGCGGAGGTAGTCGCAGTAGGCGTGCAGGTAGTGCATGCTGGTGTCGGACATGAGGGCTGTACTCCCTTGTGATCCAGGCCCTCATCCCGTTGGCGCGGGGTGGGGGCCGTCTTCTGTTGTGGTCCGCCCAGCATGCGTGACGCCGTCGGGAAACGCAAGAAGCGGCCCCCGCCTCCACGAGGGAGACGGGGGCCGAATCGTGCCGACAAGGCTGGCGGGCCTACGGGCTCGTTGGTCAGGTCACTGCCACATGGCGACGTCATCCACGTTGGAGATGGCCGCCGTCGTGCCCATACGGAGGATCTGCACCTGCGCCCGGGTGGCGTTGGCGGGGGCCGTCGTGTCGAGAGTCAGGTCGAGCCATGTCCCATCCATCCCCTTGTCCTCCACGGTGGCCGTCAGGTAGTTCGTCGGGTCGTAGAAGTGGATGAGGATGCGCGCGGTGATCCCGTTCGTGGACTTGATCTTCGCTGCCGCGTGGATGGGCTGACCGCCGGTGATGGGCACCACCGGCGTCTGGGTTGCGCCGGCCGCCGTCGTCGTGCCGTGGTCCACCCTGAGTGAGGCGGGCGACGAGTAGAACTCCGCCGTATCGTGTGTGATAGTGGCACCGGCCGCCGCCGACCAACCGGACGCATCGGTGTCGAAGCTCGGGTTCGGCACCAGGTTGACGATGGGTGTGCTGGGTGCGGGCTCTTCCCACGGCGTTTCGATGGTGACCCACCCCAGTTCGGCGAGGCGCTTGGCCACCTGTCGTGCGACGACGGTCTTACCGGCGGCAGTCAGGTGCGTGGTATCCACGCGGAGCGAGGCCGGCACGACTCCCGAGGCCATGTCGCTGGAGTCGGCGGGGGTGGGCGTTATCCCAGCGTCGGCCAGCCCCCAGTCCACCAGCCACGCGTTGATGTCGAGGAACCGACCGCCGTAGGCGGCGGACAGCCTGTCATTGATGGCGGTGATGCTGTCGTTGGCTGCCGTGCCGGTACCCTGTCCCGCGCTGGTCGTCACGCCGAGCACGATGAAACGGTCGCCGGCGTGTAGCGCCATGGCGGCCACGCTGGCGACGACCTGGTCGGGCAGGGTGTAGTCGTTCTTACCCGCCCAGATGACGGTGATGTCGCCCTTGTGCTCGACGCCGATGTCGGTGATGAACGGGGTGGGTCGGGCGACGGTAGCTGCCGTCCCCGCAGTGGTGCGGGTGAAGTAGTACTTGTCTCCCGCCTCGTGCGTATAGGTGCCCGGGGTGGCCTTCGTCAGCGTCAGCGTCCCGTGGACGCCCGCCAGCGTGCCGGTGAGGGTGCCCGGCGAGCTGTTCGCAGGCGGCCCCTGGAGGAGCGGCCAAGCGTTCGCGGCGGGGCTCGTGATGGTCACCTCAACCGGGTCGGTGGTCGCCGGGATACTGCCGCCCGCGACGGTCAGGACGTAGGGCTGTCCACCCTGCCGTGCCGCGATGGCCTGCGACGTCTCCCCACCGACACCGCCGTTGTAGACCGTGCGGCCCGTAATGCCTGCGAGCAGGGCGGGCGGGAAGGGCGACGAGAGGCCCGCCGTCATGGAGTCGCCCCACCAGGCGATGTTCGGCGAGAGGGTCGCCCCGCCGCCCGCGTAGGACACGAGGAATGTCGAGCCGTCAGGCGTGAATTGGACCACGGTCGAGCCGGACGCCGCGATGGTGAGGGGCGAACCGGCGAACGTGACCGTACGTCCGCCGACCCCATCCTGGGTGAAGACGACGGAGACGACCTGGTCGGTCGGTGCGTCCGGAGGCAGCGTGTACGCGAGGTTGCCGGTGAGGGCCACCTGCTGCACCGGGTAGGCGGACGGTCGTGCCTCGAGCGCGTCCACACGGCCCACCAGCGACGGCACGCCGGACGACGGCGCACCACCCTCGGCGAGTTCGACCAGGTCGACCGTCCCGGACGCGGTCGCCGGGATGACCACCGACCACGGCTTGCCCGAGGTCGGCTTGACCTTCGCCGTCCACGTGAACTGCATCGGGTCGATGCCGGGCGTGAGTGCGGACAGGACCTCGACGCCGACCTCGCCGGACTGGGTGAAGAGCTCACCGTCGGATGCCCGGATCGAGAAGGACCACTCGTTCATGCTGAGCATGCGCTTGCGGCCGTCGGACTCCGGGAAGCGGATGCGGTCGGTGTTGCAGGTGAGGGTGACGGTGCCGGCCTGCGACATCAGATCAGGCTGGACGTCGACGTCGGACCCGTCGGGTCGAGGCTCACCAAGCCTGCACACCAGGTGCAGGAAGAGGGCTCCGGGCGCCCAGGGTATCTGCACGGTCATCGGGCGGCTCCTTCGATGCGGGTCTTCTCCGCGGGCACCTTCGCGGCCGCGGTTCCGAGCAGCAGGACACCGACGATGTTGAGGACCTCGGTGAGGACGTCGAGGCTGGTGGCGGCTGCCTCGGGCGCGATGAGCCCGAAGGCTCCCAAGGCGGCGAACGCCGCGCCGGCGGCGATGTAGAGGCTGCGTCGGATGGTTGACCACGAGTCGGCGGTCACGTTGCGCGCGGCGACGACCAGGAGCACGGCGGAGGCCACGTTGATGAGCGCCGTCACGGCGTCGAGCATGAGGTCGTGCTGGGCGCCGGTGATCGTGCCGAGGATGGCGAGGATCCCCAGGGCACCCGCGGCGATCGCGTACAGGGTGAGGCGGAGGCGTTCGGTCATGGTGTGGGGGCTCCTCTCAGAGCTGGTTGAGGTAGGTCTGGAGTGCGCGGGTGGTGGCGGGCCCCCAGATGCCGTCTTGCTTCGCGCCGACGGTGGCCTGGGTCTTCCGGGTGGTCTCGGGGCCGCGGATGCCGTCGACGCTGGCGCCCACCTTGGCCTGCAGGGCGCGGGTCGTCGCCCGCCCCCAGACGCCGTCCGGGGTGGTGCCGATCCACTTCTGCATGGCGGCGATGGTCGGGCGGTCGAGGGTGCCGTTCACGTCGAGGCGGGGGCGTGCGGCCGGGGCTTGGGGTGCGGCGTCCGGACCGTTGAGGTAGCGCTGCAAGGCCATGGTGGTCTGGCGTCCCCAGATGCCGTCCTCGGTGGCGCCGACGCGACCCTGCAGGGCTCGGATGGTGCGGCGTCCCCAGATTCCGTCGACGGTGACGCCGAGCCACGCTTGGACGGCGCGGCGGGTGGCCGGGCCGACGATGCCGTCGACCTTCGCGCCGACCCTGCGCTGGAGTGCGGCGATGGTGGCGCGGCCGAGGACTCCGTCGACGACCAGCTGCTCGCCGTCGATGGGCAGGGGCCGGGTCACGACGAGCGGGTCGACGGGTCGATCGTCGGGCAGGTCGATGCCGTACTCGGCGGCCCACAACTCCTCGAAGCGGCGGCGCACCTCGACCATGTTGGCGCGGGCCGGGTCGACCTTGCGGCTGGTGCCCTCGCGGTGGCCAACGACGGGCGCGCGGCGGCCATCGTCGTCAGTGTCGACATGCAGGCCGAGGTAGGCCAAGGCGTGCGCCCAGAAGACGACGAACGCCAGCTGCTGGCCGGGGTCGGCGTAGGCGCCGATCGCCTCGTCGCCCCAGAAGTGGCGGTTGCCGAACAGGTCATCACCGACCGGCTTGAACTCGCCGACAGTGTCGATGTCGCCGTCGCGGAGTTCGTCGAGGATCGCCTGGTCGATCATGCCGGCGTTGTTGGTGTAGTCGGCGGCGTTCACGACGACGGTCGGCTTGCCGGCGGAGCCGGGCCACTGGCCGGCGCGGACGGTGGTGGTGTTGCACAGGACACGGCCGATGTCGGGGCGGATACTGCCGGTGGCCAGCCCGCGGGCGTACCCGACGATCCGGTCGGGCGCGATCTCCGAGCCGGTGTGGTGCATCATCACGCCGTACAGGCGGGTGATGCGGTTGGAGCTGGAGCCGTAGTTGCTGCGCCAGTCGACGAGGCTGTCGACGACGTGGACGCGGCCGTCGGCGCGGGTCTTGGTGATCGCGTACTCGAGTGCGGCGACGAGGTCGTCGTGGGTGACGGTGCGGGGCATGGCAGGACTCCTTCGTGCGGGCGTGCGGAGGTCCCCGCCGAGGGTCGACGGGGGCTTGGTGAGGTGCGGGTCTACTGGCGCGGTGTGTCGCGGACGGTGAGCATCCACGCGAGGAGGCCGACGTACAGGCCCAGCGCGATGAGGTTCCAGCCGGCGACGAGAGCGTTCACGACGTCCGGGTGGACGGCGTCCCACGCGTCGAGGCCAGTGAGGGCGTGCCGGGCCGACAGCAAGCTGAACGCCAAGACGATCCACGCGCCGGCCGGAGTGGAGCGCCACGGGAAGCGACGCCGGTAGACCGCCACGATGATGACCGTGGCGACCAGGCACAGGACGGCGGTGATGCCGGACAGCAGGGTGACCATCATCCGACCCTCCTCTCGAACGCCAGCGCGACGCCGGCGCCCAGATGGTTGGTGTTGAGGCGGGCTGCCGCGGCGGTGGCGAGCCGGTCGACTTGCGGCTGGCGGCGGGCGGCTTGGCGGGCGGACTCTTCGGCCCGGTCGATCTGGTCGGACAGGTGGCGGCGGGTGAGGCGGTCGATCAGCGCCCACAGTGACGTCGTCATGGCTGCACGCTCTTCTGCTCGTCGGGCCTGGGTAGGGACTCGATGACCGCCAGGGGCAGGCGGAGCGCCTCGATCAGGGCGCGGATCTGCGCTTGCTGCTCGGTGATGGTCTGGTGGTCGCGGTCGGCAAGGCGCTTCGCCTCGGTGCCGGACACGAGCTGGCCGGTGGTGATCGCCCGGATCAGCCACACCAGGAGAGCGACGAGCGCGGCAAGCGGGCCCCCGGTCGTGGCGATGGCGGTGATGTCGAAGTCCACGGCATCCCCTCCGCTCAGTTGCCGGTGCTGGTCGACTCGAAGCGGCCCGCGGCGATCCTGAGCGCGACGACGACGGCCTTGATGGTGAGACGGAGTAGGCGGGCGAGGATCTTGATGTGCCGGGCCGGGTTGGCGTTCATGGTTGGGTTGTCGATGGCGAGGAACTCGTTGATGGTGGCCTCGCCGGGGAGTGCGGTTGCCGCGGCCGGGCCGATCAGCGCGATCAGCTCGTCCAGGCCGCTGGAGGCATGCCGGCGGGCCTGCTCGGCGTTCTGTTGGCGGTCGGCCGCCCGCTGGTTCTCCTCGGCCACCTCACCGGCGGTCCACTCGCGTGCGACGACAATGGAGGCGTCGTGCGGGTCGAGGTAGTAGCGGGTCCTGGTTGTGGGATCGTCCCAAACACCGGGAAGGGTGGGGTGGGGGGCGGCGTTGATCGGCAGTTCGGATGCGAGCATGCGGTGTCCTCAGGTCTTGATGATGTAGTTGGTGACGATGCTGGGCTGGACGTTGTTGTGGGCCTGGCCGCCGCCCTGCATCGGGATGGACTTGCGGCCAAAGATGTTCCCGCTGATCGCCGTCGGCATGTTGCCGACCTCGCTGCCGTCCAACCCGGTCAGGTGCGCGGCATAGCCGGCGGTGGCAGGCGGGTAGCCGCCGTGATCGTGCGGCGGAACGTGCTCGATGCCGAGGGTCTCGTCCTTGGTGCCGGTGTGCGCGCCGAGCGTGCCGAACCGCCCCGATCCTGGCTCGAGGCCGACCCCGACCCGGCCGCGCCTGTCGGGCAAGTTGAACGTCGTCGAACCGTCGCCGGCGCCGTGGAGGGTGCCGATCGCCGCGAACAGGCGCGCGTAGGTGGTCCGGCTGACCGCCGAACCGTCGCAGACGAGCCAACCGGCAGGCACGTTCGCGGTCGGGCCGTCGAACTCCCACACCACGCCGGCCGGGACGCCGCCGCCCGAGGTGCCGAGCAGGATCAGTTCCGACCGTCGTGTGCCGGGGACAGGGCGGATGGCAACCAGCACGTAGGCGTTGACGTACAGGGCCTGGTCGTCGGTCCAGTCGTCGAGGGGCACCGGCGAGGCGGTACCGTCCAGGCGCACCTGTGGCGGGTTCACGCTGGTGATTCGCCCCCGCCGAATATCCATCAGGCCACCTTCCGGAGGGTGAGGTCGAGCCTCGCGCCGGGCGTGCAGCGCAGGGACCGGCCCGATACCGACGCGAGGGCATCAACCTCGGCGCGGCCGTTGACGAGCTCAACGACCTCATGCTCGACCACCGGCAGGAAGCGCGCCCCGATGGAGAAGGTGCGCTGGTCCGCCATGCCCTCCGCCTTCTCACGGGCGACCACCGCGGCCGCATCACCCTCGATGTCGTACTTCGGCGGCGCGGTCACCGTCCGCCCGAGCGAGACGGTCGAGTACGGATGGGTCGGGTCGTCGTTCACGGCGGTGTAGGGGACCGGCGGGACGTCGTCGGTGCCCTTCGTCCATGCGATCCACGTGTTGTAGGGGATCGGCCGGCCGTCGCTCGTCCGGAGTCCGCGGTACCGGTTGGACTTGCCATCGTCGGCGAGGCGCCACGACGCAGCCCGGGAGGCGGGCGGCATGTACGGGGCTACCTGGTAGACGCCCATCGAATCTGCCCACACGGCGAAGTAGCCGGCGAGGTCGCACAGGTCGTTGAGGACGCGCAGCCACGACACGCTCTCGCCGTCACCGGGGAGCCACGTCTTGGGCGAGTCCAGGGTCTTCGACGAGTGCGTGATGTTGACTCGTGTGAACCCGAGGGTCGCGAAGATGGTGGCGATCGCGCCGGTGATGTTCGTCCCTTCCGGGAGCGAGTAGGCGTCGTCGAGGAGCCACTCGTCGAGGGCGCGGTTCATGTCGTGCAGCTGGACGGACACGCTCACGCCGGCGGGTGTCCAGTCCTCGTCGGGCACCTTGCACAGGGCGGTCATGAGGGGGATGACGACCTGTCCGGAGCGGTTCGCGACGATCACCCACGGGCGGACGACGGTCTGTGCCCAGATGAGCGGTCGGCTGGTGCGGACGTTCAGGTCGCCGGACCCGCGGATCGTGTTGTAGATCGACCAGTCGAGTTGGCACGACTCGACCCCGATCAGCGCACCGACCCGGTTCAGGTTCAGGTCGAGGCGTTCGAACAGGAACCGCTCGGCGCGGTTCGGGAGCGTCCAGTCGAACATCAGGGGAGCAGCCCTTGCACGCTCACGTCGCGGACCACCGAGATGATGCGGTAGTGGCCACTGCCGGGCGGGTCCTCGACGACGGTCGGCTGGTAGTCGAACAGGTCACGGTCGTCGTGCATGGTTTCCCTCAGCGTGAACTGGAGGTCCGCCCAGCCGATGTAACGCTCATTGGAGAACCCGAAGTCGGTCACCGTCCCGTAGATGGTCCGGATGGCGTCGCGGTAGCAGATGGTCGTGCGCGCGCGGAGGATTCTCTCCCATGTGTGGCGCGCCGAATCGGGCAGGTCGAAGCGGACGCGGACCGAGACGTTGACCTCGCTCCCCTCTTGGAAGCCGTACGTCGAGGACGGCAGGGTGTCGCCCTCCCAGGTCTGCACGTCGACGTCAATGACGGGGGTCGTGTTGACCGACGGCGACCCGCCCCACACGGCGGCGTGGAAGCCGTACCCGGGGCCGGCATTCAGGTGGATGCCCTTGTCTGCGTACTGCGGGATGGGCACCGGGACGGTGAGGCTGTCCGCGCTGGAGGGCAGCTCAGTGACGGCCCGGACCATCATCGTGGCGCCGTCTAAGGGAGGCACACGCCAGGTGAGCGCACCGTTGGGGGGCACCTCGCCGAGGAGCTTCCCGTTGCCGTAGACACGGTTGAGGATCACCTCGGGAGCGCCGGCCGGGTTGGTGATGGTGACGGTTGCGGACGCTGCCGTCTGATCCCAGGTGACGACGATGGTGGGCGTGGCTGGTGCGGCGTAGGCGACGGTGTAGTTCGCGGACGTGACGGTGGAGGCGAGGCCGTCGCTGGAGGTCGCCTGCACGTCCACTGTGTACGCGGTGGCGTCGTCCAGCAGTCCGTCGAACAGGATCCCGGTGAGTGAGTCGGCGGGGCCACCGTTGCGGGTGGCGACGGTCGTGCCCTCGCGCTTGAGCGTCGCCGACCACGAGGCGAGCGGCACCCCCTGCGCGTGGAAGTAGGTCAGGTCCAGGACGAGGTCCGTGCCGGTGAGGACCGTCCCTGATGCCGGCGAGCTGATGCCGACGGTCGGCCGGTTGGCGCGCTTGGTGGTGAGCGTCGCCGACCACGGGGACGGGTCCGCGTGGGCGCCCCACGTCGACACCTCGACCTCGACCTCGCCCGGGTTCGGGTAGGTGGCGGCGCTGATGGTGTGCGACGACACGGCCGACAAGGTCTGCCCGACAGTCGTCCACGTCGGCGTGCCCTTGACCCGGTGTCGCAGCTGGTACGCGCGCTGCGGCGACGAATCACCCGGGTTGTGACGCCACGTGACGACCAGGTCGTCACCGATCGCGGTGACCGTGGGCGCGAGGTTGGTGGGCGCGTTCGGGGGGGCCTGCAACTGGACGATCGACGAGGTCGCCGACCATGCCGACCACTTCCCGTCTGGTCCCTTGACGCGCATGCGGTACCGGTGGGTGACCGACGTGCTCGGGGTGGCGTGGTTGTACGGCGACGTGATGGGTGCGGTCGTCGTGAGGGACGTCCACGTCGTCCCGTCGGGCGAGTCCTGCACCTCGAGCGCGGCCGCGAACGACGAGTTGTTCACCCAGGGGATGTTGATGCTGCCGTTCGCCAGCTTCTCCGGGGTGCCGATCGTTGGTGCGGCCGGTGTCGTGTAGAGGTCGCCGGTGTGGACGTGGGTGGAGTCACCGGCGGTGTTGTACGCCCAGAGCGCGTAGTTGTAGCGCCGGTTCGACTGGACGGTCGTGTCCGAGTAGGACGTCGGCCAGTTCCCGTTCCCGTCCGGCCCGAGGTTCGCGATCCGGTACCAACCGTTCGTGACGTTGTCCCACCGGTCGAGCCTCAGCCCGTGCCACGGCTGGGCGCCCGACGGTGCGTCCCCGTTGATCGCCCACGACAGGTTGAACCGGTTGTCGTTGACGTAGGATGCGGCAAAGTTGAGTGGAGGACGCGGCGCCGAGTAGGGGCGGGCCGGCAGGTCGATGTCGACCGAGTAGGTGTTCGTCGCGGAGTCGCCGTTGAAGAACGACACCCCGGACACCGTCGCCGAGAAGGTCACCCGCGTGGGTGCCCCGTAGGTGAGCGCGACCGGCTTGGGTGAACAGTTCCACGTCCGGTTCGAGTTGAGCGTCCCGGAGTGGACGCGCGCCCCGTTGATGCCCGTCCCGCCGCTGTCGACGTAGTTGTTCGAGTCGGACCAGCTCGAGTTCTGCGACCACTTGATGCGGGGGTTGACGATGCCACCGTTGACCGCATCGTTGGTGACGCCGTCCCACTCGAGCGTCAGGGTTGCCCCGGACCCGGATCCGACGGTGTTGCCCCACGACTTGCTGGGCATCAGACGGTCACCCCCTGCCGTGCGTCACGTCGACGGGACTCGCGGCGGTCACGCCGGCCCGTCTGGTCCTCGAACCACACGTCACCGTTGTCGAGGTCGACACGCATCCGCATGCCCTCCAGAGCGCGCCGGATGTCCTCAGGGCGGGTCGGGTTCGCGGCTGCCCGCATGCCGATGTCACCGGCCCGCTTCAGGGCATCCCACTGCGGGTCGGTGAGGACCCGCTCCGGACGGCCGGTGGCGTTCACGGCGACCGTCATGCCGGCGGGCAGCATGCCCCCGGAGTCAAACCCGAGCGTGGACTTGAGCCAGTCGCCGGCACCCTTGATGAGCGTGCCGGGGACGGCGTTCAGGATGTCCCCGAACCCGCCCGCACCGGACACCTTGAGCAGGTTGCCGATGGTCGAGGTCAGCATCCCGATGATGTCGATGCCACCGCCGCCGGTCTGCCCGCCGCCACTGCGGCCGGCCAGGTACTGGACGTGCCACGGCTCCCCACGGACGGGCAGGCCGAGCCCGAACCGACCGAGCAGAGCGCGAGCGGACGCGATCTCACCGGGCCGCGGGGACAGGTCCATCGCGATCGCCGGCATCATGTGCGGGCCGCCCCGATCCGGGTTGGCCGCGAGGGGGCCAGTGCCGGCGAGGTAGCGCTGGTAGGCCGCCTTCTGGGTCTGGTAGTCACGCGCCCCGCCAATGCCGGTCATCGACCAGGTGCGGCCGGTTGCCCGGGCCCACGCCTGGATCATCGCCAGCGCCTTCGGATCGTAACCGCGGAAGCCCTGGCTGGCGTTCGCGACGATGCCGCCGGTCTGGAAGCGCTGCGCCATCGAGGGCAGCGCGACCGTTCCTCCGGCCTGGAAGCCTTGCTCGTGCAGGAACTGCCGGACGCCGGCCTGGCCGCCAGCACGGGCGGCCGCGTTCATGCCGTCTACCCAGCTGGTGCCGAGCGTGGCGGTCACCTCGGGTCGCATGACGGCCTCCCCGCCGGACAGGTCCAGCAGGCCACCGGTCGGGCTGTAGAAGCGGTGGACGTCACGGCCGGGCGTCCAGCCCGGCATCACGCCACCATCAGCCATGGCCCGGTTCGCGCCGCGGGGCGCAGAAGCGGGCGCGCTCGACGACTCAGCGAACGCCAGGCGCGGCAGGCTCAGCTTGATCCCGAAGAAGCCGGCGACCTTCTCGACCCCACCCAGGAGCGGGTTGACGACGTTGTCGGCCACCCACTTGACCGGGATCATGGCCTTGGCCTTGAGGTCGTCGAAGAAGCGTCCGACGCCCTTGGCCATGCCCTCAGCCCCGCTGACCAGTCCGCCCCACAGTTCGCCGGCCTTGCGGCCCACGTCACCGAACCATGCCTGGACGTCGCGCAGGATGGGCCCGAAGGTGTCCTTCAGGAACTTCACCACGGTGTCCCAGTTCTGGACGAGCAGCACCAGCGCGCCGATGAGGAGGCCGATTCCGAGGATGATCCACGTCGTCGGGCTGGCCAGCATCGCCGAGTTCATCGCCCACTGGGCGACCGCAGCGACCCCCAGGGCGCCGGCGAGGACGCCGAGCACGATGACCACGGCCTGCATGGCGCCCGGATTCTCCTTGGCCCACTCAGCGATCTGCTGGGCGGGACCGACGAACGGCTGGAGCCCCTCGGAGACGGTCCCCGCCAGGGACCGCTTGAGGGACTCCATCGGGTCGGACACGGACGAGACGTTGTCGGCGACGCCCTGGGCGGATCCTGCGACGTCGTCCATGTTGGACGCCGAGTAGTACAGGCCCTCCAGGAACTGCGGGATCTCGCCGGTGTTGAGGTCCTCCAGTGGTGTGCCGAACAGGGCGATCGCCGCCTGCGCCTGGGCGGCAGGGTCCTCGACTCCCAGGAGCCCCTCCATGATCTGGTTGAAGGCCATGTTGGCCTCGTCGCCGCCGGCTAGGAGCGCGTCGGTCATTTCCTTCTGGCTGAGGCCGATCAGGTCGTAGGCCCCGCTGGTGCTCTTCGACATGTCCGTGGCGCGGATCGTGAACTCTTTGACGGCGTCGCCGGCCTTGTCGATGCCGAACATGCCCTTCTCGGCGCCCTTGGCGAGCACCTCCATGGCCGAGGTCCCGACGATGCCAAGCTGCTCCATGAACGGCGCGTACTCGTCGACGGCGTCGAGGACGTCCTCACGGACGTTCTCGGGCACCTTCTGGAAGGTCGCGGCCAGGAGGTCGGCGCCCTCCTGGGCGTCCTTGGCGAGCCCAGCCTTGACCATCTGGCCGGTCACCTGGGCGACCCGAGAGACGTCCATGTCGAAGGTGTCAGCAACGCCCTTCATCTGGCCGGTCATCTTGGCCAGCTCCTCAGCGGATGCCTCACGCATCCCGCCGATGGACGA
Organism: Propioniciclava sp. LT432; assembly: GCF_059515965.1. Classification (NCBI taxonomy): domain Bacteria; kingdom Bacillati; phylum Actinomycetota; class Actinomycetes; order Propionibacteriales; family Propionibacteriaceae; genus Propioniciclava; species Propioniciclava sp. LT432. Next base: position 43,006 of record NZ_JCAKNE010000006.1, read on the forward strand.
CACGACCGACGCGGTCGCGGCCGTCATGTCGGAGGCCGACTCGCCGAACCCGGCCGAGTACAGCTGGCCGGCCACCTTGCCGACCCGCTCGGACTCCTCGGTGGTCAGGTTGAGCTGTGCGGTTGCCTTGGCTGTGCCACGGGACAGGTCGAGGTTCTGACCCCATGCGTCACCGAGCAGCGCGGCTGCCGCGGCGGTACTGCCCACAGCGCCAGCCAGGAGGGCCATTTTGCCGGACGCGCCATGTGCGCCCTTCTCGGCTTCGCCCAGGGACCCCTTGAGACGGCCGAACGCGGTCTCTGACCCCTTGGCCTCGGTGGCGCTCTTGCCGGTGTTCTCCGCCAGTTCCTTCTCGGCCTTGGTGAGATCCTCCACGACCTCGTTCCGGGCCTTGGACGCCGCGGACAGGCGCTTCTCGGCCGCCTCGACGCCGGACGACGCACCGGCAGCACGCTCCCGTGCACCGGCGAGCCGCTCCTCCGCGGCCGCGACCTTCGCACCGTCCCCGCTGGCGCGGGCCTGCTCGAGCTTGGCCTCGGCATCGATCACCTTGGCAGCCGCTTCACGCTGCGCGGCGCGGGCCTTCGCGATCGCCTGGGTCTCCCGGTCGACGATCGCCTGGGCGGCCTTCGACGTCTTCTGCAGCTGGGCGACCACGGCGTCCTGACCGTCTGAGGCCTTCCCGAACGCCTTCCCGAACGCCGCAGAGCTCGCGGTGCCGGCCTTGTCCGACGCCTTGGTGGTGCCCTTCAGCAGATCAGAGGCGAAGGTGGAGAGCTCGGGCAACACCTCGAGCCAGATCGCGTCACCAGCCACCAGACCACCCCCCTCAGAGATCCTCAAGTTGTCGTTGCATCAGGTCGTCGTAGGCCTGCTGGGCGGCTTGCTGCTCGGCCTCTTCAGGCGACAGGGGCCGCGGGAGGTAGGTCGGCTCCATCGGGGGAGCGCCCTTCTCGCGGTAGATGTTCGCGGTGAGGATGATCAGCTCCCGGACCCGGGACTCGACCTGCCACAGCAGCTGCTCCGCATCGGACCAGGGGTACCCGTCGCGGGCCCGCTGCAGCGGGTTGCCCGGGGGTAGGTTCTCGACGAGCAGCCGAAAGCGACGCAGGCTCATCTGACCGGTGAGTACATCGCGGATCGGGTCGAGCCCGGGGTACGCCTGCAGCAGTGCTGCCTCGGCGGCCTCGGGCTCGTCCCCGATGAGCGCAGCTACCCCCGGTACCGGAAGTTTTTTTGGCGGTCCTCGGCCTCTTGGCGCAGGTTGCCGACGATGTTGATCAGCAACTTCGCGTCATGGCCGGCCGCCTCCCACGTCGCCCACTGCTCCTCGGCGGTCAGGCTCGGGTGATGCCCCAGCATCTCCAGTGCCATCTCCTTGCCGGTGGACATGCCGGAGATCCTGCGGACGTAGTCGTCGTCCTCGTCCAGGTTGAACGGCACCTTCACCCAGATGGACTGGGTCTCGGCTCGGTCGACGAACACCTCGGCGAGGCTGTCGGGAGCGATGACCATTTCGGCGAGCTGCTCGCCGAATGCGACGGCGTTGACCTTGCGATGCTTGATCTTGGCCATGGTCACACTCCCTTGGGGTCGACGAGGGCCCGGAAGCCGTCTTCGTCAACGGTCAGGTCGACGGTGCGGACGGCAGGGATGGCGCTGGGATCTTCGTCGGTGTCCATGGGGAACAGGGACACGGTGATGGCGCGGGGCACGACGGGGACCTCGTCCTCGTCGATGGTGAGGGTGATCTTCATGGTGTGGGTTCTCCTTCGGCAGGGTTGGGCAGGGTGTTGTGGCTGGTGGTGCGGGCGACCCTGCCTCGCGTCCGCACCACCAGCCGCTCAGGGGGTTACGCCAGGTGGGTGGCGTAGCCGGGGCCGTCCTCGGCGCGCGCGTGGGACAGGCCGGTGACGGGGTCCTCGAAGAGGTTGAACGTGAACCCGAAGCCCTCGGCGTCGGTGCGGTTCATGGTGCGGTTCTCGATCGCGCCGATCTTCACGCGGTAGCCGACCTCAGACCGGTAGATGGCCTGGCTGCCGACACCGTCGACGCCTTGGAGCCACAGCACGTACTCGGCGTCGAACGCGCTGCTGGCGCCGTCGGAGTACAGCCAGGCGGCGTCCTTGTCGGCGGGCCACGCCGACCAGAGGGCGCCGTGGTAGAGCGCGTTGGTCCACGCGTTGCTCTCGCCGAACGTGGCCTGGATGGTCTTCTCGACGCCTTCGAGGTCGGAGCGGACGGGCGTCAGCGACTGCAGCATGGTGGTGCTGCTGGAGCTGAGGCTCTTGGCGTCGACGACGCCGGCGGTGGTGATGAAGCCCATCTCGCGGACGCCGGCGGGCCATGCCTTCGGCTTGTTGGTGAGCGAGTCGAACAGGTCGGCGGCGAGCTTGGGGACGGTGACGGCGGCGTCCCCGTACAGGGACAGACCCATCTTGAGGCGTCCCCACTTGCGGACGCGGGTGGCGGTCAGATCCATGACCATCTCGGACATTGGATCAACTCCTTTCGGTGGCGCCCGTTCAGGGCTCGGTAGTGACGACCTGCGGGCGCAGGACGAAGGTGTACGTCGCGGTGGCGACGCGGTAGGCGGCGGTGCCTTGGTCGGGATCGATGCGGAACCCGAACACGGTCCGGACCTCGTCGACGTTGATGGGGTCGCCCACGTCGGGCTGGATTCCGCCAGGGTTGAGACCAGCGAGGACGGCGTTGACCTGGCGGGCCATCGCCCAGATGGCGTCCCGGGTGGCGCCGCGGAGGGTGATCTCGACGTCGGGCGTCCAGTCGCCGCGCTGGTCGAGGTCGTGGCCGCCGCCGGTGACCTGGACGATGCCCAGTGGGGCGGCCGTGTGGCCTCCCTCGATCGTCCACGGGAAGGTGGTGTTCGTGTCGAGGTGCTCGCACAGGGGCTTCTCGATGTCGGGCCAGTCGCTCATCGGGCCGACCTCCTCAGGATGTTGGTTCGGGATGCCTTCGCGTTGCGGCTGTCGGCCGCGTGTTGCTCGGGCGTGATGGTGGACGTGATGCGTGCGTAGGGCCGTTTGAGGCCCAGGGGGGACTTGGTGCCTGGGCGGACGCCACTGTCGACGCGCAGTTGGTCGCCGAAGTTGATGCGGCCGGCCTTGTACGCCTCGTACTGGGCGCGGGTGAGGACCCTGCGGGCCTTGGCGGCGATCGCGGCCGCGACGGCAGGGTGGGCGAGGGCATCGGCGACGACTGCCGCGACGACGTCCTTCGGGTCGGTCTTCTTGGCCATCAGGTGGTGGCTTCCAGCATGACCTCGAGGGCCGGCCGGTGCTTGACGTGGGGATTGGACCAGTCGTACGGGTCTCCCACGACGTGCCAGCGTCGCCCGTTGGGGTAGACGATGTCGTCGTCCTGGCGGATGTCGGATCCGGGGGGAGCCGACAGGGACCGGGTGACGGTCGTCTGGACGAACGCTGCGACCGCCTCGGACGCGGTGACGGGCTCGTCGTAGCAGCCGCGCACCTGGTGGGTGCTGGGCGGCAGGACGCGTGTGCCGTAGCGGTCCTTGGTGTACCGCTCGACGGTGACGGTGAACCGGTGCCCTGCCATCACAGGACCCTCGGGCGACCGAACATGTGGTCGTAGCTGGTGGTCGCCGGGAAGCTGGCCTGGGGCAGCCCAGCGGGCGGGGAGGCCGGGCACAGCTTGCGGAGGGCTCGCTCGTCGTCGGCGGTGAACAGTGCCGTGGTGCCGGCGCTGGGCCGGTAGGTGGCGCTGTACTTTCCGGTGGTGACCGACGCGACCCACGCCTCGACGACGTCGTGCCGGCCGAGGGCTCGCAGGACGATGCCCTCGGCCTCCACGATCTCGTCGCTGTCGAGTGCGACCTCGCCCAGGCAGGGGGCGATCCGACGGACAGCGGCGTTGACTTCCCGGTGGAGCCGGAAGACTTGGTCGGGCGCGAGGTCGGGGACGGCCTGCTCCACGACCGGAACCGAGATCACATCAGCCATGGCCGTCCCCTCCCTCCTTGCTCACTCGCCTTGGGCGGCCTGGATCGCGGCCAGGATGTCGTCCTTCTTGGACGCGCCCGTCAGGTCGATGTCGTGCTCGGCGGCGTAGGCCTTGAGCTCGTCGACCGTCATGTCGCCGACCGGCTTGGCCGGATCGGGGTCCACTGCGGCGGCGTCCTCGTCCGCGGACGGGACCTCCTCGATCATCTGCTTGGCGAGCAGGCGTTCGACGTCGGACTCGGCCACACCCTCCGGCAGGGTCGAGTCCTGATCGAGGATGAAGATCCTCGCCCCGACCTGCACCTGGATCGCCGCGGCGGTCACTCGGTAGGCGCCCATCACAGGCCGGTCCCGGTGATCTCGACGCCGGCGTCCGCGTTCCTGACCACGGGCACGTCGGCCTTGCGCACCTGGATGCGCGTCGAGTCGTTCTTCTCGCGGAAGCGTGCGACCTCGACGTTGGACCGGTTGTCGGCCACGGTCGAGAGCGCAACGTACTCCGGGGACGGGATGTCCTCGTGTCCGATGCCGCCCAGGTTGTTCGCGTCGACGATGGTCGGCACCCAGCCCGAGGGCAGGTCCTCGCTGGTCACCCAGTCGACGCCGAGGAGGTTGGCGCTCGCGCCCGCGAGGACCGGGTTGCCCTGTTCGCGTGGCAGCACCGACAGCAGCGGTGCCGAGATGGCGGCCCACTGGGTGCCGGTCAGGACCACCGACGTCGCCTGGTATCCCTTGCGGAGGGACTTCAGCTTCGCCTTGGCGGCCTCGACGTTGGAGACGATGGTCGTGCCGCTCGTCCAGGCGCCACCCGCGACGGTCTGCGTGATCGCCGACTGGATGAGGGAGAGTGCGCCGCCGTCGAAGCTGGAGACCAGGTCGTACGCGAGCAGCTGGATGGCACGCTCGATCGGGTCCATGATCTGCCGTCCGACAGCCTCGTCGGCGACCTCGGTGCCGATGCCCTTCTTGAGGGCAGCGACCATGGCCGCGACGTCGCCGGGCAGGGCCGCGAGCGGGTACTCGCCGCCGGGCGCGACCGTCTCGGACTGGCCGGTGCCGAGGGTCGGGTCGGTCGGCACGACGATGGCGCCGCCGGACATGGTGTAGCGACCGCGGAGCAGGTAGTGCGCGAGGAAGTTGTGGTCGGCGAGGATCTCGGCGAACCGCATCGCGATCTGCGTGGGGGACTTCAGGAACGCCAGCGCCTGGGCGAGGGTCGTGTTGCCGGTCAGGGTGCTGGCCGGGATGGGGTACGTGAGCATCAGTGGTTCCCTCTCTCAGGCCCGGAGGACCTGGACGGTCTGGTCGGCGGCGGTCGCGGCGGTCAGGGCAATGCCCAGGACGCGGCCGGTGGTGGCGGTCTGCGCCTTGCCCGCCGCGGCGGACTCGACGTTCGCGCCGGCGGCGATGGCCGCGGCGGAGGTGACGGTGTCGACCGGGCCGTTGAGGTGGACGACGACCGAGTCGCCGATGGCGGCGTCGTGCCCGGCGGTCCCGATGGCCTTGGTGGATGCAGCGCCCGCAACGCCGACGCTCCGGCTTCCGGTGACCTCGACGACCTGGCCGCCGGTGATCGCCGACGTCGCGGTGAACGTCACCGCCTGGCCGGGCTTGAACTTGAGCAGGTGATCGGCCATGATCACGCCTCCTTCGTCTTGTAGATGGACTTGAAGTTGCGGGCGTCCTCGGTGGACTCGTCCTCGCCGCCGGTGTAACCGATCTCCTCGGTCGGGACGGCGCCCGACTTCGGGAGGGTGGCGAGCAGGGCGCTGGTGCCCTCCTCGTCGACGTCGAGGCGCTCACGCCAGACGGCGCGGTTGGCCGCAGAGATGCGCCCCTCGGTGAGGGCGGTCGCGACGAGACGGTCGCGGCGCTCGGCGTTCTGCTGGGCGCGTGCCTGGGCGCCGTCTGCGGCCTGGGCCTCCAGCTCGGCGAAGCGGCCGGCGTCCACGAGGACGGTGCCCTCGGGGATGCGGGCGGTCGGGGCCGGCTCGTCGGCGCGCTCCTCGAGCGCCTCGTCGAGGGCGGCCAGGATGGTGGCGTCGTCGGCGTTGGCGTCGGTCACTCCGAGCCGCTGCAAGATGTCCGCCTTCAGGGTGTCGGCCATGACCGACTCCTTTCGGTTGGTGTTACCCGGCTCGGACGAGACGGGGGCTTGGGGGAGGTCGGCGGGCAGGCCGGCCTCGCGTGCTCCGGTCGGCGGCATCGCTGCCACCGGACGCAGGGCCTCTCCTGGACGCCGCGGGGCGGGCGCCTGGGCGCGGCCCGCGTACCGGAACAGGGACAGGTCGAACAGCGCCTTGGCGTCGTCGGTGTCGGTGCCGCCCTCGGCCCGGTCGGCGAGGCCGTCGCGGACTGCCTCGGCGGCGGTGTACCAAGTCTCCGCGCGCATGAGTTCGCGCCAGTCCTCGACGTCACCGCCGGCCTTTTGGGCGTAGATGCCGGCGAGGGTGTTGGACGACTTCGCGAGCCGGTCGGCCATGGCGAGCATGTCGGCCTCGTTGCCGATCGCGATGTTCCAGGCGTCGTGGATCATCAGCTGGGCGCCGACGCCCATCACGGTCTCGTCGCAGGTGACTGCGATCACGGACGCCGCGGACGCCGCGATGCCGTCGACGACCGCGACGGTGCGGGCCGGGTGGCGGCGCAGTTGGTTGACGATGGCCATCGCGTCCCACACCTCGCCGCCGGGGGAGTTGATGTGGAGCCGGATCTCGGTGGTGTCGTCCGGGAGCGAGGCGAGGGCCTCGCCGAACTCCTTGGCGCTGACGCCCCAGTAGCCGCCCCAGCTGTCGATGGGGTCGTACAGGTACAGGTCGACGAGGCCGTCGCTGCTGGTCTCGGGGGTGAGGATCGATGCGCGAGAGCTTGCGGTGGGCGGGGTGTCGCCTCGGAAGCGGTAGGTCACTGGTCCTCCTTGGGTGCGGGCTCCAGGTTGGTGAGGCCGCTGGCGGCCTTGGCGGTTTCGAAGCTGGCGCCGGCGTCGATGAGTTGCTTGAACATGTCGGCGCGCGTCTTCTGGTTGGCGAGGTCACCCTTGCCCCAGGAGGTGTCGCGCTGGGTGATCCCGTAGGTGGAGCGCATGAACTGCTCCAGGCCGGGGTCGGGCTGGAGGACGCCGGAGTTGACGAGGGCGGCGATCGCCTCGGCGGTGACGGGGTGCTTGCTGCCGATGTCGTCGCAGACGATCCGGGGTGCGCGGGTGTCGGGTCCCCAGTTCCAGTCGACGAGGTCCTCCACGACGTGCTGGGTGAGGACGTCGGAGAGCCACTTGGCCTCAGCTTGCAGTGACTGGACGAAGAAGTCGGCGAACGTCGAGCCGAGTGCGTAGGAGCCGCGCGAGTTCTCCCCGCCCAAGCTCAGGAAGTTCGCCAGGACGCTCTTGCCGATCTGCTCGTCGTAGTAGCGGATGACCTTGTCGGGGTCGGGCAGGTTGCCGCTGACGCCGATGACGGACAGCTTGGAGCCGGCGGGGATGCTCGCCCCGGACTCCTCACCGGACCGGTACTGCTTGGCGATCGCGAGGCCGGCCTTGCGTTGGGCCTCGGCGTACGCGTAGGCCTCGTCGGCGTCCATCGTTTCGGGTGCGGGTGCGGCTTCGTAGACGGGCGTGCCGACGCCGGTGCGGTCGACGCTGGTGGCCTGCACGCGCAGCATGCGGTCCTTCAGCAGCCAGAACTTCCACGACGTCCGCAGGACGCTACGGCCCGACCAGGCGCCACCGCGGCGGCGGTGGGAGTAGACGACGAGGTTGTTGATGGGCAGGGGCTGCTTCATGTCGTGCTGCTCGATGGACTCCAGGCCGCCGTCGCGGGCGACGTTCCACTTGCTGATCGTGCGGGGCGGACGCCAGCCGAGCTTGCGGAGTTGGAAGCGGGAGCCGTCCCAGCGGGCGACCTGCTCGAAGACGGAGTGGCCGTAGGTGATGGACTCCAGGGCGAGGTCGAGGTGCTCGGCGAAGCTGAAGCGGTCGCGGGTCCGGACCGGGGTGGTGGAGTCGACGCCGCGGACGCCGAGGCCAAGGTTGTCGCACACGTACTGGACTACTTCGGCGTCGGCGCCGTTGGGTTCGACCCACCAGCCGGTGGACCGCAGCGGCAGGGTGACCGCGGACACGGTGGAGGACACCTGCGGGTCGATCTGCATCTGCTCGAAGCTGGTGAGGCTTTCGGGGTACCGCAGTTCGGGGATGGTCTCGACGACGTCGAGGTCGGGCCACCATCCCGCCCAAGTGGTGGCGGGGATGACGTAGCCCTTCTCGTCGACGGGAGGAGTCTCAGCCACGGGGTCACTCCTCTCAGCGCCGGAGGAAGTCCAGCGCGGACGTCGTCGTGGTCAGGGTGTAGCCGTCGCTGCTGTCCGTGTCGCCGCCCAGGACGCCGGGCGTGATGGGCACGTGCGAGTGGGCCTTGGGCCGGGCCTCGTCCTTCTTGAGGCCCCACAGGGCGAGGGTGACGGCCTGGGTGAGGGTGACGGGTTCGGTCGAGGTCCCCTGCTCCCAGGTCGACAGGCCGCGGCCCATGGTGCGCGGCACGGCGTGCTTGAGCGAGAGCGTGAGCTCGTTCTGGTCGGGGTGGATCACGTCGCCGGCGTTGACGGACTCGATGAACAGCTCGTAGGCGGCGCCGACCTCGCCGGTGTTCATCTTGAACGGCTTGAGTCCGTTCTTCTCGAGGTCGGTCATGATCGGGGCGGCGTTGCGTTCGTCGACGACGATCAGGCTGGACTTGTGCTGGCCGGCGAGTTCCTTGAGCCGGGCGGGCACCCACAGGGTCTTGGCGCGGGTGTCCATGTGCTCGACGAGGATCCGGCCGTCTGGGGCACGCCAGGCGGCTCCGATGGAGGAGTAGCCACCACCGCGGCCCAGGGCGACGGCGAGGACGAGCCCCGCACCGGCGCGGAGGTCGGTGGTGTTGTTGTTCCAGGCGCGGAGGTCGAGGTCGTTGGCGGCGCGTTCCACTTCGGGGCGCTTGTTCGGCCAGATGCTGAGGCGTTGCTTGATGAACGCGTCCGGGTTGGTGTCCTTGAACGCGGCGTACTTGTCGGCGATGTCTGCCTCGGTGGTGCGCCGGCCCAGGGCTGGGCTGGACTGGGCCCACACCTCGCGGTCGTCCATGCGGATGGCCGCGGCAGTGTCGGGGTCGTCCGAGCCGTCGGGGGAGAACTCGACCCATGCGGTGCGCGGGTAGCCGCCGTGTCGTCCGCGGTCGCGGACGGCTTCGAAGTGGGAGCCGTCCTGGGTGTCGGTGGGGACGGTGCCGGTGTAGAACACCTGCGTGTTCGCGACGCCGTCCTGGGTGAATAGCAGCGCTTCCATCGTCTCCGACGGCGAGTGCTGCGCCTCATCGATGACCAGGACGTCGGCGGTGAACCCGATGCCGGCCCCGCCGGTGCGGGACTGGAGGATCAGCAGGTTGCCGTTCTGCAGCTCGAAGACGCGGCGGCCCATGCCGGTGGAGATCCCGGAGATGCCGCGCGCGTGCCGGACGCCGCCGCCCTTGAGTTGCCGGCGCATCCACGGCGATCCGAGGACGCGGTCCTTGAGCTTCAGGTAGTGCATGTCCACGGTCGCGAACTCGTGCGCGGTGTGGACGATGATCTTCCGCTCACCGTTCGGCTTGGGCCACAGGAACAGGTGGGCGAGGTCGTACACCTGGAGGACTTCGCCCTTGCCCTGCTGGCGGGACACCAGCAGGCCGACCTCGGAGGCCGCCCAGCTGCCGAGTGCGTCGACGGCGAACAGGGCCTCGCAGGTGGTCTCCTGCCACGGGTCGAGCTCGCGGCCGGTGAGTTCCCACAGGGTGAGCGCGTCCTCGACCAGGCTGTCGGTCGCTGAGGACGGGATCCGGAAGACCCGCGGTTGCTGCCGTCCCATCAGCTTGTCGGGAGCGACGGTCGTCATCCGCCGGCCGCCTTGCGGGCTTCACGGGCGGCGCGGGCCTTCGCGAACTCGTCGACGGCTTCCTCGTCGGCGCCCTTGGCCTTCAGGTCGCGGAGCGCCTTCCACGTTTCGCGGAGCTCGCGGACCAGGCCGGGCAGGCGGGTCGGGTCGTCGAGGCGGACCACGTCGATCGCTTCGACCAGTGAGTCGCGGATCATCTCCAGGTCGCTCTTCTCCGACGAATCGGGGCCGGGGAGTGGCGGGGCCGGCGGAGGTGCGGCGACCAGGGGCGGTTGGGTCGGGACGGTGAGGGCCTCGATCTTGCGGGCCTCGTCACGTTGTCCGCGGGCCTCGTCACGCTTGGCCTTCTTGCACGCAGTGCAGGGATCTTCCTTGTGTCGCAGGTGGCGACGGTAGGCGGCTGGGGTGCCACACGGTGACGGCGCTCGGCCCATGCTCTAACCCCTCCTGACTAGGGGTAATGCTCCCCAATTCCACCACATGGTGGGACCGTGAGAGAGAATCCTCAGAGTCGGCGTAGGGACTGACCTGGCCTCGACCCCCGGGTCTTTGAGGCCCCCCTGTCAGGTCGCGGGCCGGAGGATCGGATCGACGGTCTTGCCCTTGCGGCCGTTGCACTCGCGGCAGAGCGGGACGAGCTTCTGGCCCAGGAGCCGGCCGCCGTTGGCGATCGCTTCGGGATGGTCGGCGGTGAACCCGCGCTTGCTGTTGTGGTCCTCGAAGTCGAACGGCTTGCCGCAGTTGCTGCAGCCGATGCCCTTCGCCTTGCACAGCTTCTTGAGCGCCTGCTGTTGTCGCTGGTAGGCGCTGCTGCCCTTCCCGCGGTACTGGTTCGCCATCACGCTCCCCCAGGTCGGAGGGGCCCCCTCGCCGCGGCCGTGCCAGCCGTTCTTCCCATGGATGACGCTCAGCGTCTGGTTGTGTGCGCTGGGCTGGTGCTCGCGCGAGGAGGAGGCCCCGGACATGGGACCAGCCCCGCCGATCTCTCGACAGGGCTGGCCACTTACCGAACAGGCTAGGACAAACCGTCCAGCCGTTCGCTTGCGACGCTCCCGGCAGAACGAATTTCTGGTCCGACGCTCACGCGCGCCCGGTTCGCTGCGACCTCGCACTGCTCCAGCCACACCTTGCCGCCGTCGGTCGTCTGGACGCGGCCAGCGTTCGCCCACCGGCGGATCGTGCGCGATGTCACGCCGAGGAGGTGGGCGGCGTCGGCCTGGCTCATCGGCTTGCCCAGGATGACGAGGCGCCGCCATCCGGTCACGACCTGCTCAGTGTATCCGGACCGGAAGGTGGCGCTGCCGTCCTCGTTCCAGCTGTAGGTGTCGGCCTCGATGACCTCGCTCCCGTCGAGGTAGACGACCAGCCACCGTCGCGGCCGTCTGGCGCCAAAGAAGTCTGGCGATCCCATGGCCGTCACGGCTGCATCACGCAGCCTTCATGTTACGGAGGATGGCCATCATGCTTCCGCACTCCTGGGCGGCCTCACGGGTGTCGTGCCGGTGTCGGCAGATGTCAGTGCGGCGCTTGTTGCCTTCGCGCTTGGTGACGCCTTCCCACCAGCCGTGGTCGTAGCCCTGCGGGTGGCGCCACTGGGCGAACGCTACGTACAGACGACTGCTCACCGCTGCACCTCAGCGATCGTGACCTGGCACGCCCGGTCGACGCGTACCTGCCCGTCGACGCGGACCCGGAGGACGGTGCCGTCGGGTTCGAAGTCCATGCCCACGACGGTGCCCTCCGCCTTGAACGTCGGTTCGGTTGGGGTCTGCGGGGGGATGCGGATCACGACTCGCCTCCCGCCTGGCGGACCGCGAGCAAGTCCGGGACGAGCCAGCCGCGGAAGATCTGGACCCGCACAGGAAGGTCCGGGACTCGGCGCCAGCCAGACCATGGGATGTGGTGATCAATCCCCCGGTCGAGGGCGACCGAGAAGGCACACTCTCGGAGGTCCGAGTTCGCGTCCCGGCACGCCTGACTGTGCAGGATGTAGACGGTCCGCTCGGCGCTTACCGCTCGCGCGAGGTGCTCGGTCTCGTGCCGATTAGCACCGACGATCTCCTCGATCCGATCCGGGGGTACAAGGTTCGTCATGACTCGTCTCCTTCGATGGTCAGGCTGGGGAAGCACTCATTGTCGGTGCGCCCGTGGGTGGCGGCGTGGGCCTTGGTGGCGCTGGGCAGGTCGAGGCGTGCAGAGAGGTAGCCGCTCAGAACCTCGGCCTCTGTACGGACCCATGCGCCGCACTCGACACACCGCTGGGACCAGTGGGGCGTATCGGGCGGCAGGTCAGGGTTGACGATGCGCGCGACGCACTCGGCGCAGTTGCAGCCGCTCACGACTCGCCTCCCGTCTGGGTGGCGGTGCCGGGATACTCGTCCCAGGTGCGGCCGTCGAGCTCGCGCCCCGCGGCCTTCTTGCCGAGTCGGACCAGCGGCCCCCACTTCTTCTTGACGTGCTCGCGGGAGAACGGGGCGGTCTCGGCCGTCTCGAGGCGTCCGCCGTTGCGCTGGTGCCAGACGTCGCCCTGCCGGTCGCGCCAGGCGCTCGCGTCACCCCACTGCTTGAACAGGAACGGAATGCTGACCGCCTGGCACTGATCGCGGAGGGACCGCGCCCAGTCGATGCTCATGGGTCGGGCGTCGCGGCCAGACTCACCACCGACGATCACCCAGTCCGGCCACCGCCGGTCCGGGCAGTAGCCCATGCAGTACCCGCCCGCGAAGTCGTGCGTCGGGCAGTACGAGTGCAAGTGGGTGAGCGTGACCGGCTCCAGCAGTGGCTCGCAGGACAGGAAGCGAACCGTGGCGGGGATCTCCATGAGGGCCGGGATGCGGATGTCGGCGTGCTTCTGGTCCTCGACCGTCACCCCCAGCCAGACGTTCGGGAGGGGCCACGGGACGGGGCAGTGGGGAACGTCATCACGACACCGCTCGCAGATGCCGCCGTCGGCGGGGTCGGGGTCGTCGTGGAAGTCAACCCACCACCCCTGGGCACGCGACACGGCCACCTGGAAGTCGGGCGAGTTGAGCAGCGCCCGCATGCGCGCGTGGCGCTTGGTGAGGACCTGGAAGGTGTGCTGCGGGGCGAGCGCCATCACAGCCCAGACGCGGGCGATGTAGGCGTCCGAGACGTCGTCGTGGAACAGGTCGGACAGGCTGTTGACGAAGATCCGTCGCGGCTTCTTCCAGCGGAGCGGCTGGTCAAGGCGTTCGGGGTGGACGCGGACGCCGGTCGTCGAGCCGATGGCGTGGGACCGCGCCTTGCCCTCGCCCTTGCAGATGGAGCATGCGTGACTGTCCCGGAACTTGCCGGTCATCGGCTCGAAGCCCGTGCCACCGCAGTGCTCGCACGGCACGGTGAAGTGGCGGCCCTCGATGCGGAACGGCGGCGCCCAGTCGATGTAGCAGTTCTCGCAGCCGGGGCTCACGCGGGTGCAGCCGGTGACGGGGTTCCAGGTCGCGTCGGTCCACTCGATCTTGCTCTTGTCGCTCACGACTCGGCACCCCCTTCGAGTGCGCAGACGGTCGGGCAGGGGTGGGCGACGTCCTGGAGGCCGCCCTCCTCGTAGGCGTAGGGGTGCGCCCCGTCGCCCACGTCGTAGCAGTGTCCGCACACGGTGTAGTCCACGAGTGGGCAGGCGTCCTCGTGGTCGCATTCCTCAGCGGAGCACACGGCGCCGAGCACCTGGACCACCCTCGGACCGTGCAGCGCCCGTACGCGCTCGACCGCAGCAGCCAGCGCGTCACGCTCGGCTCGCTGCTCTGCACGCTCGGGGAAACCCCAGGCTTGGCGGAGACGCTGCTGTTCGGCGCGCTCGCAGACCAGGCAGGCGCGTCCGCGGTTGTAGTCGAACCACCAGACGCCCCAGGGCGTGCGGGGCGGCCTGTGCTGGATGCAGGCGGGGTCGGTGCGGAGGTGGGTCATCTCGTGCTCCTGGTTCGGTGGTGGGCTCGTTGGATTCGGGAACCGTGCCGGCCGATGGGCTTGGCGGGCACGGGCTGGTCGCGATGGCATCGCAGGTAGTCGGGGTGCATGGCTCCGGCGATGACGAGGATCTCCAGCCCGAGGAGGCCGGCGTGCCGGTAGCAGCGGGTCAGCTCGCGGGCGGACAGGCCCGATCGGGCGGCGTAGTCGACCAGCCGGGACGCCTCGGCCCTTGTGCAGGCGGTCTCGCGGGCAATGAGCCGGGCCAGCGTGACGTGGTTGCTGCTCATCGGCGTCCGCCGATCTGGGTGGCGAGCTCGCGGGCCTTCGCCAGCTCGGCCTTGCGGGCGGCGATGCCACGACCGGCGCGACGCCACCGGAGGGCGTCCCACCAGTGCTCGTCGACCTGGTCGCAGCCCATGATGGGCGGCCAGCCGTCCCGGTCGGACTGCGGGAAGTGGGCGTACACGCTGCCGGTGCAGTAGCCGCCCTCGTCGTCGGGCAGGGGGCATGGTCCGACGGGGATGCTGGCTCGGACGTCGGAGTAGTCCACGACCCGCATGATCCGGCCGGTGATCCGGTGGATGTCGTCGACGAAGTCGACGTAGTCGTCTCGGCGGGCGAGCATCGCGTGCCAGGCGCTCAGGTAGGCGCAGTAGGCGGGCACCGAGTCACTGGGTGCGTCCTCGCCCATCATGTGGACGTTGGTGCGGACCCAGGCGGCGAGGGTGGCCCGGACGGCGTCCGCGGCGTGGCTCGCCCGGATGTCGTAGGGCCACTTCCAGTCGTCGCCGGACGCCGACCCGCCACCGGCGGGCTGGAGCTTGCTCTGGCGGATGATCGTCGTCTGCAGCTCGTCCCACCAGCCGGGCAGCTCACGCAGGCGCCGGCGCGTCTGCTCAGCACACACGCGGCACACGCCGGCACCACGACGGTTGTGGGCGCCGCAGTACGGGCACGCCCGCGTGTCTTGGGCTGCTGGTCTACCCATGCTGGCCACCCCCCGACTTCAGGTAGCCCTTCTGGCGAGCCAGGCGCATCCACGCCTCGACCTGCTCCTCGCCGGGCTGCCAGGCGGCGTCCTCGGCCGCCTGGACGAACTTGGCTGCCTCGTCCATCACGACCGGCCCCGCGGTCAGCCCGTCGACCTTCTGCTCCCGGACGACCACGTGCGCGTGCCGGATCGGCGTGTCCGGATCGTCCAGCAGGATCGTCACATAGGTGCCCGGCCCCGCGCCGATGCCGTCCGACTCGCCGTCGGACACGAACTGCACGACCACGACCTCACCCGAGAACTCCAACCTGCTCACGCCCGACCCCCATCGCTCCCGGCAACCCACCAGGAGTCGCTCTTGTACCGATCGGGCCGGCCGGCCTCGGAAAACGTGATGCAGGCGCGCAGGTTGCGGAGCTCGACGTCGTCGGTGCCTAACCAGGCGCGCGCCTGGGCGCGGGCCCGCTCGAGGACCTCCGTCCGCGAGTCGGCGACGATCGTCGCCATGAACACCTCGGGCGCCTCGGCCGGCCGCCGGCTGTACGGGATCCCCGGTGCGGGCACGGGCACGTGGACGCCCTGGGTGAAGCGGTCGCGGACGATCTGGGTGAGCTCGGACTTCGTGGTCGCCGCTTGGCGTCCGGGCGGCGGGTGGGGGATGGCGCGGTTCATGAGGGGTCTCCTTCGGTGGAGGGGGTGCTGTCGGACGCCTCGACGTCGGGGTCGAGCAGCTGCTCGAGCGCGTCGAGGACGGCGATCCCCGGGACACCGGTGACCTTGGGCCGCCAGTCGTCGATGAACGACCGGAGGTGCTTGCGCGGGATGGGCAGGTTCCGGACGCCGTTGGCGCCGTGCTTGCCGACGTCCTTCGGGTCCAGCCAGTTCTGGACGGTCTTGGCGTGGACGCCGTACGCGTCGGCGATGTCCTGCCACGTCAGGCCCAGGGCCCGCAGTCGCTTGATCGAGTCGCGTCGCTCGGCGGCCTTCTGGTCGGCCCGCTGGTTGTTGACGATGACCGCCTGACGCACCCAGTCAGCCAGCCCGAGGGAGTCCTCCCACGCGAACACGGGGACCCGCTGCAGGCCGGCCATCCGGGCGGCGGCAAGCCGACGGTGCCCGTCCCGAACCCGGTACAGGTCCCCGCGGCGTTCGACGATCAGCGGCACGAGGATGCCCTCGGACTCGATCGACGCAGCGAGCGTCCGCAGGTCGCCCAGGTTCTGGCGGATGTTCGTCGGGTGCGCCTCAATCGAGTCGATCGGCACCATCGCCGCACGGCGCGCACCGGCGCCCGGTCTGGTCGCCGTCATCGCGCACCTCCCGCCACGAGCGCGTCAGCGAGAGCCTCGTGCTCCTGGTCGGCGATCGACCACTCCCGCCACAACCGGCGCCGCTCGGTCATCGTGAGCCGCACGGCCCGCTCGTACACCGACACGACCCGAGCAGCCGGGCACGTGTACGACTCCACCGAGTCCTCCGTCGAGCGCTCGACGACGCCCACCGGCTCGACGCGGTACAGCCAGCCACGACCGAACAAGCTCGCGTAGTGCTTCGCGTACAGCCGGTGCGGCGTCACATAGACCAAGCCGGGCTTGGCCAGCGGGTCGACCGCCGGGACGGCACCACCGGCCTCCTGAGCCTCGCGGGCAGCACACCAGGCGCAGCCCGGGTGTGTCTTGCGCCGGTGCCCCGGCTCGATCAGCTCACCGACCCGAAGGCCGGGGACGCCACCGTGCCACAGCGCCGTCACGACTCGAACCCTTCGAGCGCAGCAGCGAGGTACTGGCCGGCCTGAGCCTTGCGCTGGGCGGTCGCCTCACGCCCGGCCCGGATGGCGGCGTCCATGGCGGCTCGCTGCTCGGGCGTGGGGCCCACACCACTGTGCCTTCGCGGGAGCTGGGTCTGCTCTGTCTCAGGCTCGTTCATGATCGTTTGGTCCTTCCGTGGGCGAGGTGTTTGCAGCCAAGCGGCGGGGCGCGCGCGCGGTCTGTGGTTTGGAAGCAGACTTCAGTTCTCCCCGGGGGGCAGGGAGTGCGGCAGGGGTATCGGAGGCAAGGGAGCGCTTTTTGCTCCCGCGGCAGCAGAAAGGTCTACGGTCTATCTCTACTGTCTTTGGTCTACGGTCTATCTCTATCTCTGCGCCGCTGGTCCGGGTGCTGGTCCGGGCGCTGTAGCGGGCGCTATAGCGCTCTCCGATGTGGACGCTCATGCGGCCACTCCTTCACAGTCGGGGCACCCGCTCACGGGTCGCTCGTGCAGGCCCTTGCCATGGTTGGTCCGCAGGGCCCCGGCCTTCCGCTCATCACGCATCGCCGCGATCTCCTGCTGCGACGCGTTCCACTTCAGCCAGGAGCGGCACACCCAGCCAGGCTCCCCGTCCTTCTCGGCCTCCTCCCACAGCCCGACGCGCAGAAGGGCCGCGATCGACTTGCTGACGTTGCGGCAGCCCACGGCGAAGGCGTCCCGGTCGTACTCGGGAAGGAAGCCGTCGCTGTTGGTGCGCTTGAGGTAGATGAGGCCGCGCACGTAGACGAGCTCGGCTTCAGGTCCGGCGCGTCGGATCTTCGGGTCGGAGGGCAGGTTGACGTCTAGGGGGACGAACTCCCCAGGGATTCGCCGCGCCATCAGGGCTCCTTCATTTCGGGCAGCCACCCCGGGGCCTCGTGGGGGTACGAGATGCGGTCAGCCGGGCGAGCCGGGACCTCGCGTCCCAATGTGCGCGCCAGCTCGAACGACTGCGCGAAGTAGTCCGGGACGCTCTCGATGCGCCGATGACCGAGGCAGTAGACGGTCACACGGGTATCGCTCGACTCGCTTGGCGTCCCCTGGCAGTTCGCGACGACCGGGAGGTGTCGCTTCCATTCGTAGGTGGCGAAGTTGGAACGGTTCTGGTTGCAGGGTCGGCACAGGGTGCGGAGGTTGGGCGTGTTGTCGAGGCCACCGGCCGAGTAGGGCAGGATGTGGTCGACTTCGAGCGCTTCCGGGGCGGCCTTGATGGAGCACCACTGGCAAGTCTGGTCGTCGCGGTGTACGACACCCCACCAAAGGTGCCCGGGCAGGGCAGTGCGCTCGCTTCGCTCGACCTTGGGGTGGCGATCGACGTGGCCGAGTCCGTGCTCCCAGCAGGCATCATCTTCGCGTGCCATCATGCGTCCAGGTGGTTGCCGCACGGTCCGGTGCACGGGGTGTCGGTCCAGCAGATGCCAGGTTCGCCGTCTTCGTGGTCGGCGAGTGGGTGGTGGCAGTCGGGGCAGTCGCCCAGGTCCGGGACAGGCTGCTCGGCGTCCGGGGTTGTGGCCTCGTCGGGGAAGATGCGCGCCCGCTCGGCGTCGGAGAGGGTGTAGCCCAGTTGGCCCAGCAGCCGGTACAGGGCACGGACGGCGTCGTCCTCGTGGACCCTCGCCCAAGCGCCTCCCCATCGGTGCTGGCCGACGCTGACGTGGAGGGCGTAGACGAGGATGGCTTCCTCGGGTACGTCGGACAGGTCGATGTCGAGGTCGTCTAGTTCTTGGTTGAGGCTGTAGCCGCCCAGGTTCTGGGCGACCATGCGCGGGACGAACGTCGCGAGGACGGCGTCGGTCTCGTCCTTGGTGAACCGCTTGCGGGCCAGCAGGCTCCGGCAGAAGTCCTCGCGCAGGGCGACGGCGGTGGTGCGTTCCTGCTCCAGTGCAGCCTGGGCGAGCGCTGTTGCTTCCTCTTCGGCCTTGCGCTTGGCCTTGGCGGCCTCGCTCTTGTCGTCCTTGGCCAGCTCGGCTTCGGTCTTGGGTCGGTACAGCGTGACGACGTGGTCACCGGCGACGACGAGGGCGCCCTCGGGCATCTCGAAGCCCTTGGGGATGGTGAGGTCGTAGGTGTACCAGTGGTGGACGACGGCGTGCCCGGCGCGCTCCTCGGCTGCCTCGGTGGCGCCCATCTTGGCCAGCTTCGCGACGAGCTTGTCGCGCCCCTCGGCGCGCTTGCGGGCCTCGGCGGCCTTCTTGGCCAGCCAGTCGAAGTTGTCGGTGCCCAAGGCGTTGGTGAGGCCCTCGGCGTACTCGGGGTCGCTGGCGTACTCCTCGACGACCGCGGCGTCCTCCAGCGTCGCCTGGCCGGTGTGGACCTTCTCGCGTGCCTCGTCGGGCAGGGCGAGGAGCTTGACGCGGGAGCGGACGGTGGTGGCGCTGCGGCCGGTGCGCTTGGCGATCATGGTGACCGGGACGCCCAGGTCGAGCAGGCCCTGGTAGCCCTCGGCTTCCTCGACCGGTGACAGGTCGGAGCGCTGGACGTTCTCGACGAGCATCAGCTCCAGCTGGTCGGCGGGCGACAGGCCCTCATCGATGACCGCGGGGACCTCGGTGAGGCCGGCCAGCTTCGCGGCGGCGAGGCGGCGGTGTCCGATGACGGTCCTCAGGCGCCCCTCGCGCTTGTGGCGCGTGCACCAGCTGGTGCCGTCGTCCTTGACCTTCAGGCCGGTCTGGTCCATGTCGGGGCATCCGGCGCAGACGGGCACAACCAGCAGGTTCTGGCGGACACCCTGGGCGCGGATGCTGTCAGCGAGTTCGGCGAGGTCGCCCAGCTGGCGGCGCGGGTTGTCGGGGTGGGGGTCGATGAGGTCGATTGGCAGGGTGATCATGCTCATCCTTGGCTCCTGTTCTTCTGTCTGCGGAGGTGCTCTCGGAGGTGGACGACGTCGAACTCGAGCTCGGCGGTCGTCCGGCGGGCGGCGAACTCGTCGACGCCGTCGTGGCCTTCGGCGTGGCTCCAGCCGGTGTTTCGGGCACGGTCGACCATCAGGTAGAGGAGCCGGACGAGTTCGTCGCGGCGTTCGGTCTCGTCCTGGCAGCCGCACTCGACGGTCACGCCGGGCAGGGGGTGGCGGATGCCGCAGGTCAGCTCTTGGTCTGTGGCGTCGCCCAGGACGCGCCCGCAGCCGTTGCAGACGCGCTTGACGACGATGTGCTTCGTGCCGTCCGCGTCGACGTGGTCGGGCGTGAAGGTGCGCGTGTGGCTGGTCATCGTTGGGCCTGTTCTTGGGTGCTCCAGTGGCAGCCGTAGCGGATGCACATGGTGACGTGCATGAAGGTGGGGCTGTTGATGAGCAGGAAGGTGCGGGTGCGGTGCCGGCCGATCAGGCAGAGCGCGAGGCCGGGGAGGGTGCGCCGGTGGGCGATGGGGGTCCTGTCGGCGAGGCGGGCGACCACGGGTGTGGCGATGGTCGCGATGATGACGATGATGACGAGGGCCAAGACGAGCGCGAAGATGACGGCGACGATCATGGGGAGCGTCATGGCCGTACTCCGGCGGCGAGGTGGGCGGTCGCGCAGTGGTAGTCCTCACCCGGCTGGTGGAGGTGGGTCTCTTCGCACACCAGGGTGCGGGCGCTGTCGCCGTCGCAGCAGCACTCGCGGCAGACGGTGGCGACCTTGTTGCAGGTGAAGCCGATGCCCTCGACGCGCTCGTGCCGGCCGTCCTCGCGGGCGTCCTCGTCGCAGTCGCAGTCGTCGTAGATGTCCCGCGGCGCGTGGGCGATGAGGATCCGCTTGAGCGCGGCCGCGTAGTTGGGCAGGGCGGTGCGGGCGTGGGCGATGAACTCGGCGTCAGCGGCATCCATCTCGTGGTTGACGTAGCCCTGGGCGTACTTGGGGCCGTCGACGGTCCGGCCGGACAGGCTGTACTCGGCGGCGTTCGCCCAGGTCGTCGTCCACGGGCCGGCGGACGCGCCAGCGGCGAGTCTGATGCTCTTGTCGAGGTCGTTCATCGGTTTCCCTCCCAGGCTTCACAGACGGCGTCCTTGCACAGCCATCCGGGTCCGTCGTGCTCGGTGTAGTGGCGGCGTTGGATGGCCTCACTGACCGAGTCGGACCGGGCGTGCGGCGCCCGGTTGTTGAGCTGGGCGTCGATGTCCTCGGCGAGCTGGCGGAGGCCTTCCTCGTCGAGGCCGGCGAGGATGTCCTCGATCTCCAGGTCGACGTCGACCTCGGTGACCACGTTCACGCGGTGACCCTTCCTAGCCATGGAAGACGCCCCAGCGGATGCACGTGTCCAGGACGTGGCGGGCCCGGCCGGCGAGCTGGGCCTGCTCCCCGCCTGCGGTGAGGTACAGGGCGGCATAGCCAGCCGCAGCGGTCACGGCCGTCTGGGTGATCCCCTCGGGCAGGTCCAGGACGTCGTCAGTGCCGTGGATGAACTCGGCCGCCAGTTGGTCGCCGGAGAGCTCTACCAGCTGCTCGGCGAACGAGAACGTGAACCGCGTCCTCGGGAGCCTCCCGGGCGCGATGAGGATCCTGTCCTCGTGGACTCGCGGGTCGGGGCCGACCAGGTAGCGGTCGTTGTCGTCGGGCAGGAGGCCGCGGACGCCCTTGCGGGGGTGGACCATGCCGTCGATGGCGGCCTTGAACGTGGGGCCGAGGTTGTGGACGTCGCGGACGGGCGGCTTGGTGGACGGGTAGGTGACCCACACGGTGCAGTGGGCTCGGTCGAGTTGGGGGCGTCCGGCGCGCATCCAGGCGCCGGCGGCCTTGGCGCGGATGGTGTGGGTGCGGGTCGAATGGGATCCCCAGTGGCCGTGGCGGTCGTTGGCGGTGAGGATCTCGCGGTCGACGAGTTCGATGGTGATGGTGACGGGCTGGCTCACGGCTTGCCTCCCGACTCGTGGCGGGTGCGGGCGGCCTCGGCGGCCTTCGTCTTCCCGGCTCGGCGTGGTGAGCTGTAGGCGACTCCGCCGGGGATGTACCGGACGTCGGGGTTCCACTCGGCGTAGGCCAGGACGTCCTCGTCGGTGCGCTTGGTGTCCCGGGGCTTGAGGGCGAGGACGGTCCGGACGATGCCGGACGACACCTCGCGCGAGTTCGGCTGGCTGCCAACCCAGGCGGTGAGGATGCTGTCGACGATGGTGGTGATGCGGTCTTCGTGGGCCATCGCGATCAGTCCTCCGCGAGTTCAGCGGCCGGCTCGAACAGCACGTCCGGGACGAGGACCTCGAGGACGCCGAGCGCGGCGGCGAACAGGCCGATGGTGAGGGCGAGGAGCATCGCTCTGGTGACGAGTTCGTGCATCATCGGGCGTCCTCCTGGGTGAGGTCGGCCAGGTCGCACAGCAGGCAGCCGCCGTCGAGGATGTCGAGGGGGGAACGCTCGTGGTCGTGCGCGTACTTGCCGGGAGCGAGGTCGGTGTTGGTGTCCATGGGGTTCTCCTTCGTCTTGCTGGGCTTGGGGGTCTTGCTTCGAGAGGTGGGTGGCTACTGCTCGTCGTCGGGCCGGTCGATCAGCCAGGCTTCGAGGTCGGTGCGGCGGATGACGGGCTTGGAGATGCCGCGGCCGTGGATGGTCCCGACGACGGTGGGGAGGTCGCCGGCGTTGATGGCTCGGCGGATGACGTCGGCGCTGTAGCCGGTCGCCTCGGCTGCCTGGGGGATCGAGTAGGAGATCCGGTCCTGGCCGCGCAGGAGCCGGGTGGGCTTGGTCTGGGCCGTCATGCTGCTGCCTCGACTCTCAGGCGGCCGTCGAGGTACCGCTCGACGAAGTAGCGCTGGCCCTTGCCGGTGACCTTCGGCGTCCGGGAGACGGTCACGTGGCCGTCGGCGTGGGTGATGGCGGTCTCCTTGATCTCGAACAGGCCCAGTTCCATCGACTTCTGGGTGGGCATGTTCCAGTCGGACCCGTTCCGGTTGATCAGGTAGCCGTCGCGGCGGAGCGCCTTGAACAGGCGGGTCGCGCCGACCTGGACGCCGTTGCCGCGCAGGAGTTTCGCCAGGTCGCCGACGAGGATCGACGTGTGCGACGCGGCGACCGCGTCGGCGAAGATGACCTTCGGGGCGTCCGCGGTGACCCGCTCCTCGAGTTCGCCGGCACGCTGCTGGGCGACGAGCCTCTCGGCCTCGGCGAGGCGGCGCAGGGCGCGCTCCTCCTTGAGGTTCGTCGCCAGGCGGATGAGCGTGTCCGGGTCGGTCAGGGCCTGCTCGATGGTGTCGGGCGTGAGGTAGGCGCCGTGCTTGCGGATGGCGGGCAGGACCTCGCTGGTGATCCACCGGCGGAACGCGGCCGCCTCGGGCTTGCGGCTCATGAAGACGACCGCGTACATGCCGGGCTCGGATACGATCCGGGCGGACTGCTCGCGGCCCATCGAGTCGATGACCTCAGCAGTGCTTAGGGCATCGTCGTCGAGGCGGTCGGCGACCATGCTCGGGTTGCTGAGCTCGAGGACGCGGCACAGGTCGGCGAGGACGAACCAGGGCTCGCCGGCGATGGTGACGACGCGGACGGGCTGGTCTCCGTAGGCGAACGGGGTCAGGGTGTCGGCGGTGGTGGTCATCGGGTGCGTTCCTCTCGCTCGGCCAGCTGCCGGTCGGCGCAGGCCCGGGCTTCGTGCTCGGTGGGGTGCTCGTGCCGGCACAGGCGGCCCGGGCGGGTCGCGCCTTGGCTCTTGATGCCGGCGAGCCAGTAGTGGCGATCGGTGAGCATCGGGTGGTACGGGCCCCGGACGACCGCCTCGAACACCGGGCCGGTCACGGGGACACCGCCTGGCTCTTCGCGGTGCGCTGGACGCAGGACGGGTGATGGACGGGACCCTGGCAGCGGCAGTCGCCGTTGACCTCCTCGGCCGTGGCGATCGCGGAGGCGAGGCGGTCGAGCAGTTCGCGCGCCTCGGCGATGGTGTAGCGCTCCTCGCCGACCTCGAGGAACGGGCCGTCGATGCCTCGGATGTCGTAGGCGCAGAGGTAGACGGTGGGTAGCCAGGCGACCTCCGGCGTGCTCTCCCAGGGCAGGGCGCCCCAGCGGGCGGACGGGCCGCGGCCGTCCTCGCCGTAGACCTCCACCGGCGCCTTCCAGCGGATGGGCGGCAGGTCGAGCGCGGGACCCTCAGCAAGGGCGCGAAGACGGTCGGTGGTGGCCCAGGTCATGCCGACACCGCCTCGACGCTCGCCCCGTAGGGGTTCGCCAAGATCGCACGCCGGTCTTCCAGAGCCAAGGCTGCGACGAGCGCGTTGAACACCTTCGGGGACACCCGACGGGAGTGTCCGAGTTCGATCTTGGCCACGTAGGGGCGGTTGACGCCGACGGCCTCGGCCAGATCGGCGACGCCCAGCCCGGAGCGGATGCGGATGGCGCGGATGGCCGGGCCATGCACCTCGATCGTGGTCTGTGCTGCGTTCATGGGCATAGCTAACCACACTTAGGAACAGCTGGCAACACCTGACGAAAGAACTCGAGAGCCCGGCACGGCTAGCGGAAGCACATCGGTGTTATTCCCCCTAGTAGCTGCGTGTTCGATTCGGTGTTCCTGTGCAGCGCTAGCTGTTCCTAGTTGTTTCTGGAACGCTGGGCGCATGGACATGACCGATGAGGAACGGGTCGAGCTGGGCATGCTGATCCGCGAGAGACGAGCCGAGATCTACGACACCAAGATCGCCGCCTACCAGGCCGCCAAGCTCAACCCCGCCACCTGGGACCGGATCGAGAGCGGCCAACCCGTGCGAGCCGACCGCCTTCGTGCCGCCGTCCGCGTCCTGTGGCCGGCCACGCTGGGCGACTGGCGCCGGATCCACTCGATCCCGGGGGAGGTGCGGACCGTCTTCGACGCGCCCGCAGACCCGGAGTACGCCAAGCAGGTGGAGGGCTGGATCGCTGGACTGGAGGCACGTGTCGAGGAGCTCGAGGCGTGGAGGGCCCGGCAGGACGGGCTCCAGAGGGTCGCGGCGCGGCGCGGCGGTCTCGGGGCGAAAGGGCGGCGGGGTCCCGAAGTCGGCGAGGAGAGCCAGGACCCAGACGCAGAGGGGTGAGCAGGCCCGATTGGGTTGGGCGCGGTCAACTGATCTGGACACCAGATTCGTCATCGGTCAGTG
Source organism: Propioniciclava sp. LT432 (assembly GCF_059515965.1). Lineage (NCBI taxonomy): Bacteria > Bacillati > Actinomycetota > Actinomycetes > Propionibacteriales > Propionibacteriaceae > Propioniciclava > Propioniciclava sp. LT432. Next base: position 67,632 of record NZ_JCAKNE010000006.1, read on the forward strand.
TGCTGACATGTACCACCCCTGGAGACACCTGCAGCAGCTGGCCGAGTGGGACCTCGAGTGGAAGCCGCTTCCTGAGGACATGCTCGGGATCACCCACTTCCGAGAGCGACGGATGGTCCTCGACCCCTGCCAGCTCCAGGCGCAACGGCGCTCGACGATCGCCCACGAGCTCACCCATGCCGAGCGAGGACCGACCCTCGACGCGCCATGGTGGGTCGCCCGCGAAGAGCAAGAGGTCGACCGGATCGCGGCGCGCCGGCTCATCGACGTCCGGGCGCTCGCCGACGCCCTAGCGTGGTCGCAGGATCCCCACGAGGTCGCCGACGAGCTGTGGGTGGACGTACCCACCCTGGAGGCGCGGCTGGCCGACCTGGACGACGACGAACGCCACTACCTGCACGTCCGCCTGGGCGTGCAGTGAATCCCCAACGAAGGAGAGCCCAGATGATCACGATCAAGTCCTTGTCCGCGGTCGCGGCCGCCATCATGCTGGCCGGCTGCTCGGCGTCCGCCACCCCCCAAGCCCCGACGCCGGCCACGACCCCCGCGCCCGCCACAGTCGCGGCGACCGAGGACGTCACCGCGAAGGTCAAGGAGGCCGCCGCCGAGCTCGGCGAGCTCGTCACGAAGGCCGAGCTCGACGGCCAGCTGGTCCGCGTCCAGACGACGATCGTGGATCCCCGCGGGGCTGCCGGGAGCGAGCCTGCCCGGCAGGCGGTGGCGATCTGCCAGGCGGTCGTCGATGGTCTGGCGTCGACGTCGGTCACGGTCAACGAGGCGGACGGGACGGGCTTCGCGGTCTACCGGGGGAAGGCCTGCGCCGAGGTGTGACATCGGCTCGAAAACGATTCGGGCGATTGTCGCACCCGGCTGCTTACCCGCGGCCGAGCGCTCCGGCGAGACGCTCGATCGCCTGGCGGGTTTCCGCGCTGTTGACGTGCCGGTAGTTGTCGACCAGCTTGGAGTGCCCGACGATCGCCTCGACGACGTGCTTGTCGACTCCGGCGCGCAGCAGCAGGTTCACGGTGCTGTGCCGGGCGGAGTACAGGTCGTAGTCCGGCATCCGGGCCGCCTTCGGGTGGGCCTCTCGCTGGCGGTCGCGGGTGAGCTCGAGGAGTTCGCGCCACCGGTCACGGTCCATCGTGTCGGACAGGGGCTCGCCGGTCGGCCGGGGCCACACCAGGTCGTGGGGGCTGTGCTTCTGCCGGTCGCGCCAGTCAGCGAGGGAGGCGCTCATCCAGCTGGTGAGCGGGATGATACGGCGTCCGGACGACGTTTTCGGTCGAACCAGGTGGTAGGACTTCCACAGGTGCTGGGCGACGAAGTTGGGGGGCAGCCGGAAGCCGGCGGCCCGGTTCTTGGGGTCGAGGTAGGGCAGCGACATCAGCTGCCAGCTGATGTCGACGTGGTCCTCGCCGACCATCGCCCAGGTGAGGCCGCGGGCCTCGGCTGGCCGGACGCCCTGGAGGAACGCCATCGCCCACCGGGACGCCTCGGGCAGGGTCGCGGCGACGTCGAGGATGTCGAGGGCGTGGTGCAGGGGGATCTCGCCACGGCTGCTCTCGCCCAGGCCGGGGGACTGCACGTCGAAGATGCGCTCGGGAACTTGGTGGCCCTCGAGGCGGGCGTCGCGGAGCATCTTCACCAGGACGCCGCGGGTCCGGACGACCGACGAGGCGGCGAGGCCGGCGTCCTGCTGGGCCTTGTCGACTGCGCGGATGTCGCCGGGCGTGAGCGTGGAGAGGCGCTTGTGTCCGATGGTGGGGATGATCCACTTGGCGACGGCGCTGCGGTCGGTGGCGTAGGCGTTGGGGCGGACGCGGTTGACGTGGATGCCGAGCCAGGTGTCGGCCCAGGACTTTACGGTGGTGCGGGTGGTGGTGACGAGCGTGGCGGGGTCGGCGCGGAGCAGCTGGAGGGCGAGCTTCTCGGCGTGCTTGCGGCTCTTGGCGACGCGGCGGACGTAGCGGCGGGTGCCGCGGGGTGTCCAGCCGGCTTCGACCCGGGCGTACCAGTACCCGCGGGTGTCCTGGTAGACCGACCCCGTCCCGGGGGCGCGGCGCGGCTTCTTCTCTTCGGTCATGCTTTGTTCGATTATTCCCGTCCGTGTGAACCATGTTGTGATCCACCCCCAGCATGCACCAGCCCATCCCAGCGGTGCAATTACCGCTCAGCTAGGCGTGTTGAGCGGGTGATCCTCGCGTTCGCAATGAGAAGGTCAGGGGTTCGAATCCCCTTAGCTCCACCACACAGGAACCCTCTCCCACTAGGGAGAGAGTCTTTGCTGTCCTTGGCGATCTTCCGGTAGGCGCAGTAAAGTCCCCGGCGCCAAGGGGGAGGCGCCGGGGACTTCGAAGGCGAGCTGTCAGAGCCCAAGTCCGGTGAGGAGCCGGTTGAGCAGGGCGGCGATCCCGGTGACCGGACCGTCTCGATCCAGCAGACCCGTCACCGCGCAGAGCAGGTTGCCCAAGAGGTTCCCGGCCCCCTCCACGGCAGTGATGTCCAGGTGGACTTCGTCGAGGTCGATGACGAGACCAAGAAGGTCGAGGTGAACAGGCCCGAGGTCCAAATCGAGGATGGTGCAGGCACCGCTCACCTGCGCCGTGTCGATGATGGCGGTGAAGGTGTCAGTGACCGGCGCACCGTTGAGGTCGCCCGTGATGGTGCCAGTGAGCTCGAGGGCCCCGTCGACCGCCCTCACGGTCAGGTCGCTGATCCGGCCGTCAAAGTTGGTTCCAGTGACCGGGAGGCTTGTAGCTGCGGGCTGTGCATGGGAGACGGGAGCGGCGTGGGCCGTCGCAGCCGGGAGGACGCCGAATGTCGCCGTGAGGGCGAGCGCAACTCCGACGCCCGCGATCTTCATACGTTTCATCATGGTGCAGTCCCTTTCGGTTGTCGTGCCGACGAGGTGGTGGTTACCCACCACCTCCGCCGTGAAACCCCCCGGGCACCAACGGGTCGAACAAGCACCAACGCCGCGCCCAACACTGTGCCCATTGGTGGGGCCTGCGGGGGAGGCGGAGGCCCAAGCAAGCCTTCTTTCACAAGGCCAGATGCCATTCCTATGAGGAGGTCAGGTTATTCGAATCCCCTTGGCTCCACCAACGGACTGGCTGGGTCTTCACCCGGCCAGTTCCAGTGGTCCAGGCAACTTCACCCCTGTGGATCGTCGGTTCCGCGCTCGATGCCCAGCGTGGCCAACAGGTCCTCGTGGAGCGAGATCCACACCAGGTGGGACGAAGGACGGTCCGGTGCGTCGAGCCACTCGTTCTCGCCTGCGAGCAGGTGGTCGAGGGCCGTCCGGTAACGGGGCGCGTGTACGGGGAATCGGTCGAGGACGCCCGCCAGTCGCCCCGAGAGCTGGTCAAATCCGCGCGCCAACGCGCTCAGCTCCCGCAGGACCGCCGCGTCAGCCCGCTCGTCCAAGTGCCCGTTCACCTGCCAGCGCGTGCACACGACACCGTGGCGTCGGTTGAGCGGCAGGAACTGCCGGTGGGCTGCATCGACAGCTTCCCTGCCACCCACGGCGTCAAGTTCGGCGGCCAGTTGACGCTCGTTCTCGGTCTTGCCGCGCTCGGTGAGCGACCAACTGGTCGTGCCGTACCAGTCGTAACGGCGCACCCAGCCGTAGGCTTCGGCGTCCAGCAAGTGCTCGCCGACGAACGCCTGCTCGAGCCCGTACAAGCCAGCGACATCACCCACGGATGGCGAACCCAGCACGCGAACACCGTGCAGGACGAGCAACTCGGGCCATGCCGACCATCCTGCCCGTGCTCCCAACCCCGCGTCGCGAGGGGAAGTGTCGGGGGCGCGTGGCAGGATGCCGGACATGGACACCCCCTGGCCATGGGACGGTGCGGACGGGCAGCGGACGTTGCGCCTGTTGATCCTCGCGCCCATCTCGCTCCTGTTGCTCACCATCCTCGCGTTCTCCGCCCTTGCCGGAGAGTTCAATGATTCGATCAGCGCCTACTACGGCGGCCCTGCCCGCGACGTCTTCGTCGGCTGCATGCTGGCGACCGCGCTGGGCGTGGCAGCGTTCCGCGGGACGTCGGACCTTGAGGATCTCGCCCTCAACGCCGCGGGGTTCTATGCGCCGATCGTGGCCTTCGTCCCCTTCAACTTCGCGGCCAGTGAACCCACGGTCCGGGTCGAGGGAGCGGCCGATCCGACGGTGTCACTGAAGGTGATCCTGGTCTGTTACCTCGCGACGGCCCTCGCTTTTGTCATATTCGACTACTTCAAGGGCACTTGGGCCATGGGTCGGCTCTGGCGGGGGTCCCTCGTTGCTCGCGCGCTGGTGCTGTCGGCGCTGCTCGCTGTGGGCATCATGGTCGTCCTGCTGCTCGTCCGGTTGTTCGAGCCGGGAACGCGCTTCGAGGGGGTGCACCTGACGGCGGCGGTCCTGCTGATCGCGAGCTTGGGGATCGCGGTGGCGAGCCACCTCGTCCCTGAGAGGCACCAGGGCCGCGTCCGGGTCGACGACAACAACGCGGACGGAGGGGTCGCCACCCTGTACCGCGGGCTGGTCGTCGGCATGGTCCTCGGGCTGCCGCTGTGGTGGGTGCTCCGATGGGCGGGTGTTTCCAGCGCGGTCCTGTGGGTGGAGACCCTCGAGTTGGGCCTGTTCATCGTGTTCTGGGCCACGGAACTGCGGCGCCGCTGGGTCGCCCCGGCCGAGGGGGTCAACGACAGGCCGGTCACCACCCCGCCCTGAGCTGCGAAATCTGCTGCCCCGTAGGGTGTCGTCCCATGAACCTGTACTGGCGGCTGCTCCTGCTTCGGCTACGCCTCCTGCGGGCGCCGAGGATGAGCGTCTGGGACACCGCGCGGACGCGGTTCCGGGTGGTCCCCACCGACCTGGACCTGCTGTTCCACATGAACAACGGCAAGTACCTGACGCTCATGGATCTGGGTCGCATGGACCTCCTGCTCCGGTCCCGCCTGTGGGGCGAGATGGCCAGACGCGGCTGGTACCCGGTTGTCGCCGGGCAGACGATCACGTACCGGAAGTCGCTCAACCCGTTCCAGCGGTTCGACCTGCTCACCCGGGTGCTCGGCCTGGACGACCGCTGGATCTACCTCGACCAGACGTTCGTGGTCGGCGACACCGTGTACGCCCATGCGGTCGTCCGCGCCCGGTTCCTCAAGAAGGGCGGCGGTTCGGTGGAGCACGCAGAGATGGAGGAGGTCATCGGTGGCTTCCCGGGGCACCTCGACGTCCCGGCGTGGCTCCGCGACTGGACCGCGGCGACGAAGATCTCGAGCAGCACCGTGGACGGGAGCGCCGCGGTCTGAGGCGAGGCGTCCTCGTGCGTTCTTCCGCGACTCTCGTGAAGTTGTACCACGATACCCCCGGGGGTATCGTGGGGTCACATCTCATCACAGCCCAGCAGGAGGAAGCCCATGGCCACCGTCGACCTGACCAGCGACACGCTCGAGAAGACCCTCGCCGAGGACGACATCGTCCTCATCGACTGGTGGGCGGCCTGGTGCGGGCCGTGCCGCATGTTCGCCCCCACCTACGAGAAGATGTCGGAGAAGCACCCCGACGTCGTGTTCGGCAAGATCGACACCGAGGCCGAGCAGGCGTTGTCCTCGGCCGCGGGCATCATGTCCATCCCGACGCTGATGGCGTTCCGCGAGGGCGTCCTCGTGTTCGGCCAGCCCGGGGCGCTGCCCGAGTCGGCGCTCGAGCGACTCATCGAGAACGTCCGCGAGCTCGACATGCCCACCATTCACGCGCAGATGGCCGAAGCCACGGCCGCGCAGAACTAGTCCGGGCGCAAGCCGCAGCCGGAGCGGTGAGCGCTCCGGCGCGGTGAGCGCTGGGGCGTCAGGCGCGGCAGGACGCCCCAGCCCCGGTGAGGCGCTGGTACAGGCCGAACAGCACGACGCCGAGGGCCAGCGCTCCGTTGGTCGCCTCGGGTGCCCCGGCGATCAACGAGGCGGCGAACACCACCGCGCCGGCCGAGACGGCCGCGCACGGGGTGCAGCCCACGTTGGGGCGCCACCCCCGTTCCGGAACGTAGGTGGCGACGACGGCCGCCGCGAGCAGGGACACGACCGCCAGCAACGCCAGCCACCCGGGGGCTGTGGGGAAGCCTCCGGCGGCGGCGAACCCAGCGAAGAGAGCCGGGGTCAACGCCACCATGGTCACGATGCGTCGGCGGGACCCCAGGGCGTCCCGGATCAAGTCCGCAGGGTTGCTGGAACCGCGGCTGAGGGGGGTCCAGGTGCGGCTCTGGGGGTCGGACGCGGGGGCCGGTTCAGTCAGCTGGGTGGGGGATTCGACGACCATCGCCTGGGGGGAGGTGGGCCGGGTCATCGGCTTCGCGGGCGCGAGTGCCTCGTCCAACGCATCCACACCGCCTTCGAAGTAGGCGCGCCAGTCCGGGGTCTGGGTCACGGAGGTGTCGCGTCGGTCGATCCACTCCTGCCGGACCCGCGCAACGGAGGCCGCGGCGTCCGCCTCGGAACCCCCGCTCTTCACGGCTGCCCGGCGGGCCTCGGCGAGCGCGACGGCTGCGCCCTCGTGGTACTTGGCGGCGGGCTGGGGTGACCCCGAGCGCGACAGGGCGCACAGTGACGCGTTGCCGGCGGCGCCCGCGAGCCGGCCGATGGCCGTCCTCTCACTGTCGCGAAGGCGGGCGACCAGCGCCCCGTCCTGCGTGTCGGTCTCGGTCACATGCTCTCCTTGTTCGACTGGCCCCCAGTATACCCCGGGGGGTATACTGGGGGCCAGTCGCCGGGTCTTACCGGCTAGGGCTCAACGCCGCGGTCCTCCGCCCATGCGTCCCATCCCCACGCCGGCCTCGTGGGCCGCCGTCATGGCGTCCGCCTGCTCCTGGGTCAGGCGACCGGACTCAACCGCCTCGGCGAGCCGCTCCTTCATCTGAGCGGTGCGCTCCGCCTGGCGGGCGCCCTGCTGCGCGTTGAGCGTGTCGATGACGAGCTGCTTGTCGACCCCCAGTTCGCCGGCGAGGTAGGTGGCCAGTGCCTCGTGGCGCGCCGCCTGCTCCTCCTCGCTCAGCTCCTGCCCGCGGACGGGCATCGGGTTGTCGGCGTGGTACTTCTGCAGGGCCTCGGTCAGCGCCTCCTGGGTGACGCCGAGCTTCCCGGCGAGGTACTGCGTGTTCTGGGTCGCCCCGTAGCCGGCGCCGTTGCGCAGGCCCGCAGCACCCGTCTCGGTGCCGGCCATGCGGCCGAAGCCGCCGCCGCGCTGCCAAGCCGGACCCGCCGCGGGGGCGGTGGGCGACGGGCTCTCGGGGGTCTCGGCGCTGGCCAACGAAGCCACCCCGAGCGCCCCCCCGATGAGAATGGCGCCGCCGGCGATGCCGAGGGCGATCTTGCGTGTGGTGGACATGTCTCCTCCTGGTTCATGGTCTGAACTGCTTGTGACATCAAGTAGACCCAACCGGTGTGTTGCTTCGAGGGGGGCGATCGTGGTGATTGTGTGAAGCTCCCGTGAAGCTGGGAACCGGGCAACGGCGACGCCGCGGGGGGCCACCGCACGAGCGCGCGAAGGGTCAGCCACGCCCCGCGGTGAGCGGCGGCAGGGGCACCACGACCAAGCTGGTGCCCCGGATCGGACGGGACAACACGCCGGGCAGGTCGTCCACCGCCACCCGCTCGGCCGGCACCCCGAAGCCGCGGGCTGTTGCGACCGCGTCGACGGCCTGTGGCGTGGCAAAGAAGCGGGCGAACGTTCTGGCGGGGGCCGCGGCGTGCTCCAGCGTGCCGAAGATCCCGCCGCCGTGGTCGTCGAGGACGACCACCTGGAGGTCGGCGTCCGTCTCGAGGTCGCCGCGCGCCAGACCGCCCACGTCGTGCAGGAACGACAGGTCACCGAGCACCACGCGGACCGGCTCGCCGAGTCCGGTGGCCAGCCCCCGCGCGGTGGAGACCAGGCCGTCGATGCCGGCGAGCCCTCGGTTGGCGAACACGCGCGCGGCCCGATCGGCGCCGGGAGTGACCGCGTCGAACGCCCGGACCGTGTTGGACGAGCCCAGCATGAGGACCTCCGGGGTGTCCCAGAGCGCGAGGGCGGCCCGCTGGAGGGGGCTCGGCTCCGGCGCGGCCGCCGCGTCGGCGTCCTGCCAACGCTGCAGCCAGGCGAGGTCGGACGCCTCGGGTGCGGCCGCGGTGACCGCCCCGGTGACGAGGGAGGCGGCGCCGGCGACGTCAGTCCAGCGGGCGGTGGGGGAGACCACGACGACCTCGACCTCCCGACGTCCCAGCAGGCGCGAGATTGGCCGGCTCAGGGTGGGGTGCCCGAACACCACCACGCGCTCGACCTCGTCGGCCAACCTGTCGGCGAGCAGGCGCAGGTAGTGGACGATCGCGCCCGGCGTCCGGGCCCCCGACGACGGCTCGGCGAGCAGGGGCCAGCCCGCGTCGTGGGCCAGGCGTGCGGCGTCCGGACCCGCCCCGTCACCGGCGACGGCGAGGGTGCGCCGCCCTGCGGACAGATGGGTCGGGGTGGGGGCGCTGAGAGGGGCGACGCCGAGGGGTGCGGGAAGTTCGCCGGGCGTCCAAGGGGCGTCGGGGACGAGCGGCTCGGCGAACGACACGTTCAGGTGCACCGGCCCCGGGTCGCGGGTGAGCGTGCCCAGCGCCGCCGCAACCAGCCGGGCGACGTGCCCGCGAACGGCCGCCGGGTTGGCGCGTGCGGGTAGTTCGGCGACCGCGCGGGGGGCGTCCGCGAACAGCCCCGTCTGGACCGTGGTCTGGTTGGCGCCCGTGCGATGCCACTCATGGGGGCGGTCGGCGCTCACGACCAGCAGGGGAACCCCGGCGTGGGAGGCCTCCAGCACGGCCGGGTGGAGGTTGGCGACGGCGGTCCCGGAGGTGGTGACCACCGCGACCGGCCGCGGGTCGCCGCGGTGCAGGGACGCCTTGGCGAGGCCGAGGGCGAGGAACCCGGCGCTCCGCTCGTCCACGCGGACGTGCGCGCGCACCCAGCCGGCGCCCTCGGCGTCCGCCACCGCGTAGGCGAGGGGGGCCGAGCGGGAGCCGGGGGACAGCACCACGTCGCGGACGCCGGCGGCGGCGAGCTGGGTGACGAGTTCGCGGGCCATGGCCGTCGAGGTCATGACTGCACCTCCTCCAGGTCGATCCCGGCCAGCCGGGCCACCCGGTCGAGCCGCTCGCGCCAGGCGCGGTCGACCTCGGCCGGGGCCGGGCGCACGGCGTCCGGGGTGACGCGGTGGACGGGCAGCGCGCCGCCGGAGGGGAGGAGCGGGGTGGTCGCGACGTCCGCGGTGAACATCGCGACCGTGGCCAAACCGGCAGCGTTGGTCCGGGGCAGCGCGGACGCCAGGGCAACGCCGGCGGCGATGCCGACCGACGACTCCAGGGCGGACGAGACGGTGACCGGCAGCCCCAGCTCCTCGGCCAGGGCGAGGCAGGCGCGGACGCCACCCAGCGGCTGCACCTTCACGACGATCACGTCGGCGGCCTCGGCGCGGACGACGGCGTAGGGGTCGGACGCCCGCCGGATCGACTCGTCGGCGGCGATGGGAACGGAGACGGCCCGGCGGACGCGGGCGAGGTCGTCCACGGTGGCGACGGGTTGCTCGGCGTACTCCAGGCCCCCCGCGGCCCGGTCGAGGCGGGGCAGGGCCTCGAGGGCCTCCTCGAGCGACCAGGCGGCGTTGGCGTCCACACGGACGTGCCCGGCCGGCCCCAGCGCGTCCCGGACCGCCGCGACGCGGTCGAGGTCGTCGGCCAGCGACTGCCCGGCCTGGGCGACCTTCACCTTCACGGTCGCGCAGCCGGAGGCGCGGACGATCTCGGCGGCCCGCGCGGGCCCCACCGCCGGGACGGTGGCGTTGACGGGCACGGCGTCACGCACGGCGTCCGGGAAGGGGAGCGTGGCCGCCTCGACCGCCGCCCGCAACCACGGGACGCACGTGGCGTCGTCGTAGTCCCAGAAGGGGGAGAACTCACCCCAGCCGGCGGGACCGCGCAGCAGGACCCCGTCGCGCTCGGTGAGGTTGCGGAAGCGGTCGCGCAGCGGTGAGGCCCAGGTGAGGATCACGGGCGGTCCACGGGGGACAGGGCCTCGTACATGGGCAGGAACTTGCGGGCCGTCTCGGCGAGCTCGTCGCTGGGGACCGACCCCGCCACGATGCCGCCGCCGGCGAACAGGCGGATGCCGGTGCCGTCCTCGGTGACCTGGCCGCAGCGCAGGGCGATGACGAACTCACCGTCGCCCGAGGCGTCCACCCAGCCGACGGGCCCGGCGTAGCGACCGCGATCGAAGCCCTCGAGCTCGGCGATGACCCGGAACGCGACGTCGGTCGGGGTGCCGCACACCGCGGCGCTGGGATGGACGATCCCCGCCAGGGCCAGGGCGGAGTGGCGCTGCCGGAGCGTGCCGGTGATGTCGGTGGCCAGGTGCATGATGCGGGTCAGCCGCTTGACCTCCGGGTCACGCGTGGCCACGTCGGCGACGGTGGCCAGCCGGTCCGCGACCGAGCGGGCGGCGTAGGCGTGCTCGGCGTGGTCCTTGGCCGAGGCGGCGAGTCTGGTGGCGGTCACGTCGTCCGTTCCGACGTCGCCGGTGACCGGGGCCGAGCCGGCCAGCACCTGGGAGCGGATGTGGGGGCCGGACGCCGCGATGAGCATCTCCGGAGAGGCACCGACCAACCCGTCGACGTGGAACGTCCAGCTGGAGGTGTTGGCCAGTTGAAGTCGGGCGAGCAGCGCGGAGATGTCCAGGGGGTCCGGCGAGCTCGCGAACAGGTCGCGCGCGACCACCACCTTCTCGACCTCGCCGTCGGCGATCCGGTCGACGGCCGCCTGCACGGCCTGCCGGAAGCGCTGGCGGGTGAGGGTGCCGGGCAGGAGTTCGAGCTCCTCGAATTCGTGCGGCTCGCTCGGCCGGGGGAGCGACTCGCTCGTGGGGACGCCGTTCGCGGTCACCGTCAGGACGCCTTGGGCCCAGCGGCCCAGCAGCGCCGGGACGATGAGGACGGACTCGGCCGAGGAGTCGTCGGCGAACGCGCAGGTGGCGAAGGCCACCGGGTTGGCGTCCGCGGGGAGGGTGGCGGTCCAGCGGGAGAACGCCTCGTCCAGGCGCTCGAAGCGGTCCATGCCGTGGGCCGTGGCGCGGAAGGCCTCGCCCCACCCGAGCATGGCCGTCAGGTGCTTGCCGGCGCCGGTCGCCCACACCAGGGGGAGCCCGCGGCGCAGGGAGGCTGCGAAGGGCTCCTCGACCCGGAGGGGGTCGCTCAACTCGGCCATTGTCACGATGGCTCACCTTACCGTCGCCGTGGCTAGGCTGGGGCCCCATGGGAAACCCGTTCGATCCGACCCGTTGGCGCGCTGTCGAAGGCTTCGACCTGACCGACATCACCTACCACCGGGGAATCAGCAGGGACGGGGCCGACCTTCCGGTGGTGCGCATCGCCTTCGACCGCCCCGAGGTGCGCAACGCGTTCCGTCCGCACACCGTCGACGAGCTGTACCGCGCCCTCGACCACGCGCGGATGACCTCCGACGTGGGCACGGTGATCCTGACGGGCAACGGACCCTCGCCCAAGGACGGCGGCTGGGCGTTCTGCTCGGGCGGCGACCAGCGCATCCGCGGCAAGGACGGCTACCGCTACGAGGTGGACGGCGCCGACGACGAGGCCGCCCCCGCCCAACGGCGCGAGCAGATCGACCCCGCGCGTGCCGGACGCCTTCACATCCTCGAGGTGCAGCGACTGATCAGGACCATGCCGAAGGTCGTCATCGCCGTCGTGTCCGGCTGGGCCGCCGGCGGCGGGCACTCCCTGAACGTCGTCTGCGACCTGTCGATCGCCTCCCGGCAGGAGGCCCGCTTCATGCAGACCGACGCCAACGTGGGTTCCTTCGACGCCGGCTACGGCTCGGCGCTGCTCGCCCGGCAGGCCGGCGACAAGCGGGCCCGCGAGATCTTCTTCCTGGCCCGCGAGTACTCCGCCGAGGACGCCGAGCGCTGGGGCGTCGTCAACGAGGTGGCCGACCACGACCAGATCGAGAACCTCGCGCTGGAGTACGCGCGGACCATCGCCACCAAGTCGCCCCAGGCGATCCGGATGCTCAAGTTCGCGTTCAACCTCGCCGACGACGGGCTCGCCGGCCAGCAGGTGTTCGCCGGCGAGGCGACGCGCCTGGCCTACATGACCGAGGAGGCCCAGGAAGGGCGCGACGCCTTCGTCCAACGCCGCGACCCGGACTGGACGGGCTACCCCTACTACTTCTGATGCGTCCCCTCACCTGGGGCGGCGGCGGCACGTCCGCCGCGGCAGTGCAAGCGCTCTACGACCGGCTTCGTGACTCGAGTGGACGCCCACAGGCACCGGTCATCGTCATGGCACCGTCGGAGACCGCGTTCGAGGACGCGGCGTCCCGCGTCACCCAGCCCCTCGACGGGGTCGACGTCGTCATCCAGACGTCCGGGTCGACCGATGGGCGTGGCCACCTGGTGGGCCTGTCGCGCGCGGCGCTGGACGCCTCCGCCCGCGCCACCCATGCCCGACTCGACGGGCCCGGCCAGTGGGTGACGTCGCTGCCGGTGCACGGGGTGGCCGGTTTCCAAGTGGTCAACCGCAGCGTGCTGGCCGGCCACCGTCCGGTCGTCTACGCGCCGGAGCGCGGGTTCGACGCGGCCCTCTTCGAGGATGCCCTGGCCCGCCTGGTGCCCGGGATCCCGCACTACCTGTCCCTCGTGCCGACCCAACTGCACGGAATCGTCGAGGAGGCACCCCACTTGCTGCGCGGGTTCGCGGCGATCCTCGTCGGAGGGGCGGCCCTGACGCCCGAGCTGGCCGGCCGCGCCGCAGCGGCGGGAGTCCGGATCGTCCGGACCTACGGTTCCACCGAGACCAGCGGCGGCTGCGTGTACGACGGCGTCCCCCTGGAGGGCGTGCGCGCGCGGCTCGTCGACGGGCGGATCCACCTCGCCGGGGAGACGCTGCTCACGCGCCACCTCGACTCGGCCGACCAGCCGTTCTCCGAGGACGGCTGGCTCGTCACCAACGACGTGGGGGCGTGGGAGGAGGGGCGCCTCAGCGTCCTGGGCCGCGCCGACGACGTGATCATCTCCGGCGGCGTCAACGTCCACCCCGCGCGCGTCGAGGACGCCTTGGCCGCTCTGGGCGGGCGGTGGGTGGTCGTCGGCGTGCAGGATCCCCACTGGGGACAACGCGTGGTGGCCGTCACGGACGGCGTCCCGCCCGACCCGGACGCGGTACGTGCGGCCACCGCGCACCTCGCACCCGCGGAGCGCCCCAAGGACGTCCTGACCATGCCCGTCCTCCCCCTCCGCCCCACCCACAAGGTGGATCGACGCGCCGTCGGCGAGTACGCTGCACAGAGTTTGGGGAGGGGACGTTGCACACGATGACTGCTGCGCGAGGAAAGGCTGCCCGGCGTGAGGCGGAGCGCGCCCGCACGAGGCGCCGCTCCCTCTTCGCCGGTACCGTCGGGAACCTCGTGGAGTGGTTCGACTGGGCCGTCTACGGGTTCTTCGTGCCCGTCTTCGCGGCCTCGTTCTTCCCCATGGAGGACCCATTCGCGCAGATCCTCGCGGGCTTCGCGATCTTCGCCGTGGGCTTCTTCTTCCGGCCCCTCGGCGGGGCCGTCCTCGGCTCGTACGCCGACCGGCACGGACGCCGCGCCGGCCTGACCCTGGCCATCGTGTTGATGGCGGGGGCCAGCCTGATGATCGCCTTGATCCCCACGTACGGACAGATCGGTGTCGCGGCCCCGGTGCTGCTGACGGTGGGCCGCTGCATCCAGGGCTTCTCGGCCGGGGGTGAGTTCGGCACGTCCTCGGCCTTCCTCGTCGAGAACGCGCCGACCGGACGCCGTGCGTGGGCCGGGTCCTGGCAGCAGGTCTCGGTGGGGGCGGGCACCCTTGCGGCGTCGATCCTCGCCGCCGTGATGTTCGCGAGCCTGTCCGACGACGCCCTGGCGTCCTGGGGCTGGCGCGTTGCCTTCGGGGTCGGGGGGCTGCTCGGTCTGCTCGGCCTGTGGGTGCGCATGTCGGTGCCCGACACCGAGGCGTTCACCCGCGTCAGGGACAACGGGCGCCTGGTGCGCCGCCCCCTCACGGCCGTGCTGCGCGAGCACCCCCGGGCCGTCCTGCGGGTCATCGGCCTGGTGGCGGCCGGGACAGCGCTGGTGCAGTTCTGGTTCGTCTCCCTGCCCTCCATCCTGCACCTGCACACCGGCGCCGAACTCCGCGAGGCACAGCTGGCGGCGATGCTCGGTCTGGCGCTGTTCACGATCCTGCAGCCCGTGTCGGGTTACCTCTCCGACCGCCTCGGACGCCGCCCGATGCTGTTGTTCTTCGCCATCGGCTCGGCTGTGACGTTCATCCCGCTGCTGAACACGGTCGGCGAGACGATGTCCAGCGCGCTCGTCGCCGTCTCGGTCAGCGCCGTGCTGCTGGCGGCCTACGCGGGCTCGTTGGCCGCGGTGATGGCCGAGCAGTTCCCGACCGAGGTGCGCACGGCCGGCATCTCGCTGCCCTACGGCATCGCGGTGGCCCTCTTCGGTGGGTTGTCCCCGGTGCTCGCGACGGCCATGGTCGCCCAAGGAGCCTTCTGGGTCTTCCAGGTGGTGATGGTCCTGCTCTGCCTCGGGTCCGCGGTCGTCTACTGGAGGATGGCCGAGACGAAGGACGACCCGCGCGTGCGTCCGGGGTCGTCCGCCTCCGCGGATCGCTCCCTCCCCGCGGACTTCGTGGCCAGCGCGTCCGACTTCTGACGGGGTGGGCGGTTCGGGAACGCCCGGGGCGCCGGGCAGTCCCGCTCAGCGCGCGGGGGTGAACCGCCGCAGCCGCGTGGAGTTCGACACCACGAACACCGACGACAGTGACATGGCGAACCCCGCGATGAGCGGGTTCAGCAGCCCCAGCGCCGCGAGCGGGATGGCTGCGATGTTGTAGCCGAACGCCCACACGAGGTTGCCCTTGATCGTGCGCAGCGTGCGCCGGGACAGGGCGACGGCGTCCGGGATCACGTTGAGGTCGCGGCGGACCAGGATGATGTCGGCCGACTTCATCGCCACGTCGGTGCCCGACACGACGGCGAGGCCGAGGTTGGCCGACGCCAGCGCCGCGGCGTCGTTGATGCCGTCGCCCACCATGGCGACCCGGCGGCCCTCGCCCTGGAGTCGCTCGATGACGGCGGACTTGTCCGTCGGCAGGACCTCGGCGATCACCTCGTCGACCCCCACGATGGCACCGATGGCCTCGCCAGCGGCGCGGCGGTCGCCGGTGAGCAGGACCGTCCGCAGGCCCATCTCCTTGAGGCGGGAGACGGCGGCGGTGGCCGACTCCTTGATCGTGTCGGCGACCTCGATCGTGCCGATGAGCTCGTCGCCGACCCCGACCAGGACGGCGGTGCGCCCGGTGCGGGCGGACTCCTCCAGCGCGGTCTCGACGGACGCCTCGACGGCGAACCCGCGCTCGCGGAACAGGCCCAGGTTGCCCACGAGGACCGTCGCGCCGTCGACCTGGCCGCTCGCACCGAGGCCGGGCAACGCGCTGACGCCGGTGGCGTCCGGGACCACCACGCCCGCGGCGGCGGCTCGTCGCGTGATGGCGCGCGCGATGGGGTGCTCGGAGTGGTGTTCGACGGCCGCGGCGAGGGCCAGCACGGCGTCGGCCTCGGGGGCAGGCCGGCCCTGGGCCGCCGGGAGGGCGTGGACCGACTCGACGCTCATCTCGCCGGTCGTCAGCGTCCCGGTCTTGTCGAGGACGACGGTGTCGATGACCCCGGAGGCCTCCAGGGCGTCGGGACCCTTGATGAGGATGCCGAGTTGCCCGCCGCGGCCGACGCCGACCATGAGCGCGGTCGGCGTGGCCAGGCCCAGGGCACACGGGCACGCGATGATCAGCACCGACAGCGCGGCGGAGAACGCCGCCCGGGTGCCGCCGCCGGCGAGCAGCCAGACGACCAGCGTCACGACGGCGATGCCCAGCACGGCCGGGACGAACCAGCCCACGACCTTGTCCACCATGGTTTGGACGGACGCCTTGCGCGCCTGGGCCTGCTCGGCGGTCGCCGCCATCTGGGCCAACTGGGTGTGGGCGCCCACACGATCGGCACGGACGATGAGGGCACCGTTGGTGTTGATGGTGCCACCGAGGACGGCGTCACCCTCGGTGACCTCGTGCGGGACCGGCTCGCCGGTCATCATCGAGGTGTCGACCGCGGACGAGCCCATGACGACGGTGCCGTCCGTCGCGATCCGCTCGCCTGGTCGGACGCCGAAGCGGTCGCCCACGCGGAGGTCGCCGATCGGGATGACCGATTCCACCCCCTCGCGGATGACGCGCACGGAGGTGGGGGCGAGGCGTCCGAGGGCGGAGAGGACGGACCGCGCCGACTTCTTGGAGCGCGCCTC
This sequence comes from Propioniciclava sp. LT432, assembly GCF_059515965.1. Classification (NCBI taxonomy): domain Bacteria; kingdom Bacillati; phylum Actinomycetota; class Actinomycetes; order Propionibacteriales; family Propionibacteriaceae; genus Propioniciclava; species Propioniciclava sp. LT432. The sequence goes on from NZ_JCAKNE010000006.1 coordinate 84,021, forward strand.
CATGTACCGGCCGCCCAGCAGGAACGTCGTCACGGCGGCGGCGACCTCGAGGTAGAGCGAGTCGGCGCCGGCGGGTGCGATGCCGTAGCCGAGCCAGTAGCCGGTCGTGTCCTCACTGCCGAGGATGGTGGAGACCAGCGACCACGTGAACGCCGCCAGGATGCCGAGCGAGACCAGGGTGTCCATGGATGTCGAGCCGTGGCGGAGGTTGCGCCAAGCCGCCTTGTGGAACGGCCAGGCACTCCAGAACACCACGGGCAGGGATGCGACGAGCAGCACCCATTGCCAGCCCGGGAACCGCATCTGCGGGACCAGCGCCAGCACGATCGCGACGTCGCCGAGCGGAACGGTGAGGAGGGCCGCCACGATGAGCCGGTTGCGGAGCATCTTCACGCGGTCGGCGTATCCCTGCCCCTCCTCACCCTCGACCACGGGGGAGGCGCCGTAGCCCGCCGCCTCGACGACGCCCACGGCTTCGGGAGCCTGGTCGGGCGACAGTCCGAGGATCACCGCGCGCTCGGTGGCGTAGTTCACCGTCGCGCGGACCCCCGGCATCTTGTTGAGCTTCTTCTCGATGCGGTTGGCGCAGGCGGCGCACGTCATGCCGGAGACGTCGAGCTCGACACGCTGGTCGAGACCGCTGGTGACCGGGGCGTCCGGGGTGGTGGTCATGACTCGAACCGCTTCAGCTTGGCCTCGCGGGCCATGCGCTCGTCGCGCTGGGCCAACTCCGCCAGCATGTCGTTGTAGGCATCGAAGGAGTCGTCGGCGCCGACGTCCACCGCCTCGTCGATCGTGGTGGCCTCGCGGCTGTCGGAACGGAACCACTGGGCCGCCAGAGCGGCGATGACCAGGAACAGCGGGATCTCGCCCAGGAACCAGGTCGCCTGGCCGGCGATGTTCTGGTCGGCCATCAGCGCGGCGCGGTCGGGCAGCCAGGGCACTTCGATCGTCTCGTAGAACGGGCCGCCGAGCAGGGTCTGGGAGGAGAGGATGCCGACCGCGAAGACGGCGTGGAACGGCATGATCGAAATGACCAGGGCGAGCTTGAGCAGGTGCGGCAGCTGCTTGCTGGTGCGGTCGGCACCGATGATCATCGTGAAGAAGAAGTAGCCGGTCATCATGAACACCAGCAGCATGAGCTGGTGGGCCCAGTGGTACTTCATGAGCCACGCGAAGGCCGGCGTGTAGTAGACCGCGAACAGGCTCCCGACGTACGCCACCCAGGCCACGGGCGGGCTGGTCAGGAACTGCCACAGGCGGTGTGACTCGAGCGAGTCGAGGGCGTCACCGAGCGAGACGTGGTGCTCCGACGGCTGAGAGGCGGCGCGGATCAGGGCCAGCGGCGCCCCCAGCACCCCGAGCACCGGGACGAGCATGTTCACGGTCATGTGGACGACCATGTGCCAGCTGTACTGGACCGTCGAGTACTCCCACATGCCGGTGATCGCCAGGAACAGGGTCAGCAGCCACGCGCCCGCCCACGCCACGGCGCGCATCACGGGCCACCGGGTGCCCAGCTTGCGGGCGCGGACCATGCCGACGGCGTAGGCGGCCAGGGCGACGACGACGATGGCGACCCACAGCAGGTTCGGGCGGGCGATGGACACCAAGCGCTCAATGGTCGGCGCGACCGTCACCTCGTAGCCCAGGTAGTTGACCATGATGGACTGCGGCTCGAGGAACCGCGGCGTCGGGATGTGGTTCTCGGCGGTCACGCAGGTCACGTACGCGACGGCGAGGACGACGTCGCGCCCGATGCTGCCCGCCGTCCGGCCACCCACGAACTGCCGGACGGCCCAACTCAGGGCGAAGAGGCCCAGCACCACGAAGATGCCGATCGTCCACCACCCGTATTCGGTGGCCGTGATCGGGACCCCGGCCAACTGCTGCCAGGCGATGACGGCGTGCCCGGCGATGGCCACGGGCAACAGGAGCGGCACCAGCCGCTGGTAGCGCCTGACGGACGCCGGCGTCCCGCCCAGCCACGCCCCGACCGCCGCCGTCATGAGCGGGACCACCGTGAACACGACGGCGACGGCGGCGTCCGTCGCCCAGTCGTGGTTCAGGCCGACCGTGACATTGCCGGTGACCGTGACGAACGCGATCGCGACCACGCCGGCCACCAAGCCGATCAGGCTCGTGGCCCAGTGCCGGCTCACGTAGGACGCCACGACGATCGCGACCGCGACGAGGGCGGACGCCAGCCAGGCCAAGCCGGACGGGGAGGCCCACAGGAACGTCCACCACGCGCCCGGACGCATGGTGACGCCGATCGGGACCCCGTTGACGTAGGCGGGGTTGGCGAAGGTGTTCAGCACCGATGCCGCGAACCACACCTGACCGAGGCGTCCCGCCCATCGCAGCAGGCGGTGCCCGGCGTCGGCGACCAGGTGGTCGTCGTCGCGGGGGGTGAAACTGACGATGGCGGCCAGCGCGCCGAGCGTGCCGAAGGCGGCCAGCCGGGCGGTGAGGTCGCCGACGAGGGAGATCAGGCCCGTCACCTCGTCGGCCTGGATGCGGGCCGGCAGCGGCGGACGCGTCGCCAGGCCCAGACCCACCCACCAGACCGCCAGGTAGGCCGCCACGACGGCTCCCGCCAGGGACAACAGGACGGCGGTGCTCCGTCGGCTCGGAACGGTTGACGACGGCTGCGGCGTGCTCACGAACTACCTCGATGGATCAGGGGGACCGAGGCAGGGGCATCGGCCTCGGCCGAGAGTCTAGTCCGCGCGGCTGCCACTTCCCGACACGGTGCCCGCTCGGACCCGCTGGTTCCGTGGCGTGCCGTCCGCGCCCCCACTAGGCTCGCGGCGTACGACAGGCGACAAGGAAGTGCCAAACGACGAAGGGGTGCATCATGCAGCTGGGGCTGATCGGACTGGGCAAGATGGGCGGGAACATGCGCGAGCGCCTGCGTCGCGCCGGCCACACCGTCATCGGCTACGACACCAACCCGGAGATCTCGGACGCCAAGGACCAGGCGGACCTCGTCGCCCAGTTGACGGACTCGCCTCGGGTCGTGTGGGTCATGGTCCCCGCGGGCAAGGTCACACACGCCGTCATCGGCGAGTTGGCCGGGCGGCTGTCCGAGGGCGACATCATCATCGACGGCGGCAACAGCAAGTGGACCGCCGACCAGCGCCATGCCGAGGAACTGGCCGCCCGGGGAATTCGCTTCGTCGACTGTGGCACCTCCGGTGGCGTCTGGGGCCTCGAGAACGGGTACGCGCTCATGGTCGGCGGCTCGGCGGACGCCGTCGCCGCGGCACAGCCGATCTTCGACGCTCTCAAGCCCGAGGGGGATTTCGGCTTCGTGCACGCGGGCGAGGTCGGTGCGGGCCACTTCGCCAAGATGGTGCACAACGGCATCGAGTACGGCCTCATGCAGGCGTACGCCGAGGGCTGGGAACTGCTGGAGAAGGCGGACATCGTCACCGACGTGCCGGCGGTCTTCGAGTCGTGGCGCGAGGGCACCGTCATCCGTTCCTGGCTGCTCGACCTGATGGTGCGCGCCATGGACGAGGACCCCCACCTCGACAAGATCGAGGGCTACGCCGCCGATTCCGGCGAGGGCCGCTGGACCGTGAACGCGGCCGTCGACCTCGGCGTCCCGGTGCCGACGATCTCGGCGGCGCTGTTCGCCCGCTTCGTCAGCCAGCAGGACGACAGCCCGACCATGAAGATGATCGCCGCGATGCGCAACCAGTTCGGCGGGCACGCGGTGCGCTCCGACGCGGACGGCGTGCCGCCGGCCCCGACGAAGGGCTCGACCCCGGGTCAGGCGCACGCCTGACCACCGGCGTCGGGCACCGCGGCCCCCGGGCCGCGGTGCTCCAGGATGCCGATCGCCTGCATGAGGGCGAACATCGTCACCGGGCCAACGAACACGAAGCCATGCTTCTTCAGGGCCTTCGACAACGCGACCGACTCCGGTGACTGGCTGGCGTCCGCGCCCAGGGTGGGATCGTCGGGCCGGAACGACCAGGCGAGTTCGGCCAGGTCGACTCCGGCGTCCGTCATCGCCGCGGTGGCGCGCGCATTGGTGATCGCCGCCTCGATCTTGCGCCGGTTGCGAACGATGCCCTCGTCGCCGAGCAGCCGCTCGACGTCGGCCTCGGTGTAGCGCGCCACGACCTCGGGGTCGAAGTCGCTGAACGCCGCACGGAAGGCGGGCCGCTTGCGCAGGACGACGGCCCACGAGAGCCCCGACTGAAACCCCTCCAGCACGATGCGTTCGTAGACACCCGGCGTGTCCCGCACCGGCAAGCCCCACTCGTGGTCGTAGTAGTCGCGCATGAGGTCGCTGGCCTCGGCCCAGGCTGGTCTGTCCATGCCCAGACAATAGGCAGGCCCTGTCGCCGGCGGGGGATGAGCCGAAACCCTGTCACGGCCGACCCCGCAGTGGGACCATGACTGCAGGAGGCCGCCATGAAAGCCGTGTCGCTGTTGCAGGTCATCTACTCCTTCTTCCTGGGCCTGGTGGTCGTGGGGCTCGTGGCCATCGGGATCAACACGTTCCATCCCCAGCCGCGCTGGCCCGAGTTCCCGTACGACAAGTTCGACGGCGCCCCGACGCCGGAGCAGATGGCGGAGCAGGAGGCCGCCCAGCGCGCGGCTCAGCTCGCGCAGGAGCAGTGGTCGCTCACCACGAGCATCATCCTGCTGGTTGCCGCCACGCTGATCCTCGCCGTGTCGCTGTGGCGTCCGGCCCGCATGGCCGTGATCTCCAACGGACTGTTGCTCGGCGGCATCTTCACGATGATCTACGCCGTGGGGCAGTCGATGTCGAGCGCGCAGGGGCAGTTGGCCCGCTTCTTCGTCGCCCTGGCCGCGCTCGTCGTGACCGTCGGCATCGGGTACCTGACGTTCATCCGCCGCTCCCCGGCCACTGAATCGCTGCAAGCCGGCCACGCGGACGCCGAGGACCTCCGCCCGCTCGGGGAGCGGGTGTCGTCGCTGGAGCGCCGGTTGGACGCCCTGGGCCGGGCCCTGCAGGACTGAGCCCTCGGGGCAGACCGGGTCACCCTCCGGTCACGCGGACGTGGTTACAGTGCACCGGTGACCCAACTCGCGCGCCGCCTCAACCTCACCGACGCCGTCGTCATCGGCCTCGGATCGATGATCGGAGCGGGCGTCTTCGCCGTCTGGGCCCCGGCCGCGTCCGCAGCCGGGGGAGCGCTGTTCATCGGCCTCGCGCTGGCCGCCCTCGTCGCCTGGTGCAACGCCACCAGTTCGGCCCAGTTGGCAGCCGCGTACCCGACCTCGGGCGGCACCTACGTCTACGGGCGCGAGCAACTCAACGACTGGTGGGGGTTCCTCGCCGGATGGGGCTACGTGATCGGGAAGACGGCCTCGGTGGCCGCCATGGCGCTCACCTTCGCCGCCTACCTGGTGCCCCAGGGCTGGTGGCAGCGGCCCCTCGCCGCGCTCGCCATCATCGCCCTGACGGCCGTGAACTACCACGGTGTCTCCCGCACCGCACGGCTCACACGGATCATCGTGACGATCGTGCTCGTCGTCCTCGCGGGCGTCGTCGTCGCCACCTGGACGGGCTGGACGCCCGCCGCCTGGGCGACCGTGCGGCTCGACGCGTCCGGCCCCTACGGCGTGTTGCAGGCGGCCGGGCTGCTGTTCTTCGCGTTCGCCGGCTACGCCCGGATCGCCACCATGGGCGAGGAGGTCATGGAGCCTCGCCGCACCATCCCGCGGGCGATCATCGTCGCGCTGGTCGGGGCCCTGGTCGTGTACGTGCTGGTCGGAACCGGCATCGTCGGCGTCCTCGGAGTCGAGCGCACCGCCGCGAGCACCGTCCCCGTGCTGGACGCCGTGGCCGCCGGCCCGGCGCCCTGGCTGGGACCCGTCGTGCGGATCGGCGCCGCCATCGCGGCCCTTGGTTCGATGCTGGCGCTCGTGGCGGGCATCGGACGGACGTCGCTGGCGATGGCGCGCAACGGGGACCTACCGCGTCCGCTCGCGGCGGTGCACCCGCGGTACCAGGTGCCGCACGTGGCCGAGGTGACTCTCGCCGTCATCGTGTCGCTGGTGGTGCTCTCCGTGGACCTGCGCGGCGCGATCGGGTTCTCCTCGTTCGGCGTCCTGCTGTACTACTTCGTCGCCAACGCGGCCGCGTTCACCCAGACCCAAGGGCGCCTGTACCCCAAGGCGGCCCAGGTGCTCGGCATGGTGCTGTGCGCCGTCCTCGTGGTGACGCTGCCCTGGCCGTCGGTGGTGGTGGGTGTGGCCGTCTACCTCGTCGGGGTGGTCACCCGGCTCGTGGTACTGCGCCGTCGCAAGGGTGTGCGACAGAACCTCGGGTGACGCGGGCGCCCAGTCACACGCGCGTGTCGTGGTCCTTGTAGGCACCCGGGGCGTCCACGATCAGCACCGCACCATCGGCGGCCGCCTTCATCTCCGCGGGCGCCAGCCACCGGGCGAGGTGGTAGACGAGCACGGTCACGAGGGTGCCGAAGGCGATGCCGCCGAGGACGAAGCTGTCGCTGAACTGGAGGGTGACGTCACCGACGCCGATGATGATGCCCGCCGAGACCGGGACGAGGTTCAGGGGATTCCCGAAGTCGACCTGGTTCTCCTTCCAGATCTTGGCGCCCAGCAGGCCGATCATGCCGTAGAGCACGACCGTGATGCCGCCCAGGACGCCACCCGGGGTGGCGGAGATGATGGCGCCGAACTTGGGGGAGAAGCCGAACACGATCGCCACGACCGCCGCGACGACGTAGGCGGCGGTGGAGTAGACGCGGGTGGCCGCCATCACGCCGATGTTCTCGGCGTACGTGGTGGTGGGGCCGGCGCCCGCGGCGGTCGCGATCATCGAGGTGAAGCCGTCCGCGCCGATGGCCTTGCCCATCTCGCCGTCGAGGTCGGCGCCGGTCATCTCCGCGACGGCCTTCACGTGGCCGGTGTTCTCGGCGATGAGGGCGATCACGACGGGCAGCGCGATCAGCGCGAAGGCGACGTTGAACGTCGGCAGGTGGAAGCCGACCACGTTGTTCGCGCCGTGGAGGGTCCACGAGCCGAGGTCGGTGACGGGCGGCAGGCCGAACCAGGGCGCCGCAGCCACCCCGGACCAGTCGACCCGCAAGTGCGTCGTCGCCTCGCCGGCGGCGGGGGAGAACGAGGTGATGGGCCCGGTCGCGAGGTCGAGGATCCACGAGAGCACGTAGCCGATGATCAGCGACAGGAAGATCGCGATGCGGCTCATGAATCCGCGCACGCCCACTGACAGGACCACGACGACGAGCATCGTGATGACGGCCACCCACTGGTCCTGCGGCCAGTAGGTCCTGGCGACCACGGGGGCCAGGTTGAAGCCGATCAGCATGACGACGGCGCCGGTGACCACGGGCGGCAGAGCCTTGTGGATCACGCCCGAGCCGGCGTAGTGGACGATGACGCCGGCGATGAGCAGCGCGACGCCCACCCAGAACATCGCGCCGGACACGTGGGTCGGGTTGCCGCCGGCGGCGTAGATCGCCGTGGCCACACCGACGAAGGACGCCGACGAGCCCAGGTAGGACGGCACCCGACCCTTCACCACGGCCAGGAAGATCAGCGTCGCGATGCCGGACATCATGATCGCCAGCTGGGGGTTGAGACCCATCAGGATCGGGAACACGAACGTCGCCCCGAACATCGCGACCACGTGTTGGGCGCCCAACCCGATGGTCTTCCCCCAACCCAGCCGCTCGTCAGGGGCGACGACCGCCCCGGGCTTGAGGGTTCCGTCTCCGTGCAGCTTCCACAGGGCCATGCCGCGTCCTCACCTCCGTGCCCGGAACCAGCGTCCGGGCAAACGGCTGCACTCTACTCCCCGGATGCCCCGCGGGTCAGGAGGTCCAGCCCACGTCCTCCCACTCCACGGTGGCGAACGCGTGCGCCCCGAGGTTCGCGACCCCGGAGCGGACGGCGACGTACTCGGGCTCCTGGTGGAGCGGGATCGTCACGACGTCCTGCCACAACAGACGGGCGAGCTGGCTGGCCTGGTCGGCGCGCCGGACCGGATCGACCTCGCTCCCGACCCGCTTGGCCAGGTCGGACGCCCCGGCGACGTCCCCGGTGCCCTCCGGGAGCCGGGCCAGGGGGAACGCGCTCATGCGGACCGACACCGGCGCCAGGTCGGCGTCGCCCGTGACAGGGATGACCGTGACACCCACGGCGCCGAGTTGCTGGGTGAGGTCACTGAGCTCGGCAGCGGCATGGGCGTCGCCGACCGGCCGCTGGAAGGTCACCACCAAGGCGCGGCCGTCCTTCAGCCGGCGGCTGCCGTCCAGCACCCACCCCGCCTCGTCCAGCATCTTGCCCGCCCGGACGGGGTCGAAGCCCAGTCCGGTGGCGCGCGCCTGGTCTGCGTAGCCGGGCTGGGTCGGGAGCAGCAGGGTGTTCGACCAGGCGCGCGGTGGCTCGGTCCCCTGGGGAAGCTCGGTGAGACCCACCGCGGAGCGGTCGAGCGCCATCAGGATCGCCTGCCGGACGGCCACGTCCGCGAGCGCTCCCGTACGCGACACCCGCAGCGCGCGGCCGGTGGTGCCGGGAGCGGACCGGACGGCCGTGTCCGCGGCGACCCGCGACTGCGTGAGGCGGTCGGAGTCGGCGCCCGTCTCCCAGACGTCGAGCTCGTTGTGCTGGAACGCGGCGGCCAGGGCCTCGTCCGGAACCGTCCGGAACATGATGGTCTCGAGCCTCGGGCGGTCGCCCCACCACAGGGGGTTCCGCTCGAGCGTGACCAGGCCCTGCACCTTGTCGACGTGGGTGACCATGAACGGTCCGGCGTACCGGGCGGCCCCGTAGCTCCCCCACGAGAAGGCGTCGGCGCTCGCGAGGTCGACGGCCCGCTCCGGTCCCGCGACCAAGGGCTGAGCCCAGTCGGGGTCGACCGCGGTGTGGGTGATGACGACGACGTGCGGGTTCTGCCCCTGGCGGACCTCCGCCACGCGCTCCCAGCCGTCCGTGGTGGCGGGGCGGACGCCGTCGACCTGGCCCGACGCCGCGCGCCACGTGGCGACCCAGTCGGCAGCGGTGATCGGGCTCCCGTCGCCCCAGACGGCCCGCTCGTCGAGTTGCAGGGTCACCACCGTGTGGCCGCCGCCGTGCGAGACGGTGAGGTCGGAGATGAAGTCGGGGTTGGCCGTCGCCCGGCCCGCGGCGTCCAGCGTGACGTGCGCGGGTGTCAGGGGGGCGAGGACGCGCTGGGTGTCGGCGTCCGCGGCCGGGTGGCGGGGGTTCCACTGCGTCGGCAGGTGGCTGATGGGGAACCGCAGCAGGCCACCGTCACGGACGCGCTCCCGCGGCTGGGGGTTGATGTCGCGCTCGGCGTCGGCGGACACGGGGGGCGGGGTGCTCGGCTCCGGAACGGTCTGGGCCGTGCACGCCACCAGGAGCATGGCCGCGAGGGCGCCGGCGAGCGCGTGGGGGCGCGGCGGCTTTCTCACGGGTGGATCCTCCTGGGGGTCCTTGAGGCTGGGACAACGGATTTCACCCTAGTTCCGGCGAGCGACGGGCATGCCGTGTTGCGGTCACGATTCAGGCACCAACGGTCACGATTCGGACAAGGACTCAGATCCAGGAGCGCAACCACATGCGGGCCCACCACTGCCCGTGCGGAATCACCACGTCCGCCAGCACCGGGTACAGGTAGGCGAAGTTCGCGGCCACGAGACCGACAGCCAGGCCGGCGATGATCGCGCCGACCCGTCGGCTCGGGGCCCGGGCAGGGCCGAGCACCAGCCCGAGTGCCATGGCCAGCGCGATCGTCGAGAACGGGATGATGGTGATCGCGTAGAAGAAGAAGACCGGGCGGTCGGTGGTGGCGAACCAGGGCACGTAGGTCGCGGCGGCGCCCAGGACCGGGACGCCGAACCGCCAGTCGCGGCCGCCCAGCCACCAGATCAGGGCGACGACCAGGGCGGCGGCGGCCATCCACCACAGGATCGGGGTGCCCATGCCGGTGATGACGGCGACGCACTTCTCGGTGCCCGGGGGGCACCCCTGGGTCCCGCCGAGGATGTCGTTCTCGGAGTGGAAGCTCGTGGGCCGCAACATGAGCAGCCAGCCCGCCGGGTGCGCGTTGTAGGCGTGCTCCTGGCTCCGGATGTAGTCACCGGTGTGGAACGCGAGGATCTCGCGGTGGTAGTTCAACAGCGAGGCGAGGCCCTCGCCGAACGCGGACACCCACGGGTGGTCGGGGTTCTTGCTCCCCCAGTCACGCCCCCAGGCTCCCGAACTGGTCAGCCAGCCCGCCCACGAGGCCACGTAGACGACGAGGGCGGTGACGACGATCGACACGAACGCGAGCACGCCCTCGCGCAACAGGGCCGTCCAGGACCGGAACCCGGCGCCGGCCAGTCGGCGGGCCCCGACGTCCCACAGGACGGTGAGGATGCCGAAGATCGCGATCACGTACACGGAGTTCCACTTCACGCCCGTGGCGAGGCCGAACAGGACGCCGGCCGTCCAGCGCCACGGACGCCACCACAGGAGCGGGCCGAAGGAGCCGGCCAGCGTCGTCGTGCCGCGGGCCTCCACCGCATCGGCGAGGCGATGCCGGTGGTGGTCCCGGTCGGCCACGAGCGCGGCGACGCCGGCGACGATGAACGTGGCCTGGAAGATGTCGAGGAGCGCGATGCGGCTCATCGTGAACGCGAGCCCGTCGAGGGTCAGCATGAGGCCGGCCATCGCGCCGATGAGCAGGGAGCGGGAGAGTCGCCGGGCCAGGCGGATCGTGGCGACCACCAGCAGCGACCCGAACACCACCGCCATGATCCGCCAGCCGAAGGTGTTCAGCCCGAACACTGCCTCCCCCAGGGCGATCAGCCACTTGCCGACCGGGGGGTGGGCGATGAAGGACCCGGCGGTTCCCAGCGAGGACGCATCGCCGACCAGCACCTGCGGGTTGGCGATGTCAGAGGCGGCCCACGTCGCCTCGTAGCCCAGCGTGAGCAGGGACCAGGCGTCCTTGGCGTAGTAGGTCTCGTCGAAGACGACAGCGTGGGGGCGCGCCACGTCGACCAGGCGGATGATGAAGGCGAGCAGTCCGATGGAGAGCGTCACGGCCCAGCCGGTCCACGGGTTCCCCGGGACGCCGTCGCGCAGGCGGTCCAGGGTGCTGGGGGCGGCCGGGCTCGTCACCGGGCCATGCTATCCACGCCATACTGGGGCCCATGACCGACGGTGTGCTCGTCCTTGCCGCGACGCCCATCGGGGACGTCGCCGATGCCAGCCCAGCCATGATCAAGGCGCTGGTCGAGGCGGACGTGATCGCCGCCGAGGACACCCGGAGGCTCCGCGACCTGCTCCGCCGCCTCGGCGTGGAGACCGCTGCGCGCGTCGTGTCCTACTTCGACGGGAACGAGGCCTCGCGGGTCGGCACCCTGATGGACGCCCTGCTCGCCGGGGAACGCGTCGTCGTCGCCACCGACGCCGGGATGCCCGCGGTCTCCGACCCCGGCTTCCGCATCGTCCAGGCGGCCATCGAGGCGGGAATCCGGGTGACCGCGGTCCCCGGCCCGTCCGCCGTCCTGACCGCCCTCGCGATCTCGGGCCTGCCCACGGACCGCTTCTGCTTCGAGGGGTTCGTCTCCCGGAAGCAGGGGGAGCGTCGTCGCGCGCTGGCCGCGTTGGCCCGCGAGGAGCGCACGATGGTGTTCTTCGAGGCGCCGCACCGGTTGGCTGACTTCCTCGCCGACGCGCGCGACGCGCTGGGCGCCGACCGCCCCGCCGCCGTGTGCCGGGAGCTGACCAAGACGTACGAGGAGGTCGTGCGCGGCGGACTGAGTGAGCTCGCCGAGTGGGCGACCGGGGAGGTCCGCGGCGAGATCACCGTGGTCGTGTCCGGGGCGTCCGGGCCGGCGGTCGGCGTCGAGGACGCCGTCGCCGAGGTCCTCGCCCGCGTGGAGGCCGGCGAGCGGCTGAAGCCGGCCGTCGCCGAGGTCGCTGCGGCCTCGGGGCTGGCCAAGAACGTGCTGTACGAAGCGGCGCTCACTGCTCGGCGCCAGACGCCGTGACGTCGTCCCCCGCAGTCGGGGAACAAGTTCACCCTGTCGTGCGTGGGAAGATGGCGCGGTGACCGCTGAGCTGCCGCAGGCCCCCGAACCACTGGCCGTGCCGACCACGGATGCCCACACCCACCTCGGCACGACCACGCGCAAGACCGAGCTGTCGACGGCCGACGCCATCGCCCGAGCCCGAGCCGTGGGGGTCCACCGCCTGGTCGACGTCGGCTACGACCTGCCCAGCTCGCGGGCCGCCGTTGCCGTGGCCGAGGAGTTCGACGCCGTCATCGCCACGATCGCGATCCACCCGCACGACGTCGTCGAGCTCGGTGACGGCCTCGACGAGGCGTTGCGTGGCGTGGAGGCGCTGCTGGGCACGTCGGACCGGATCCGCGGCGTGGGGGAGACTGGCCTGGACCACTACTGGGTCAAGGACGAGACCGGCCGCGCCCGCCAGAAGGACGCGTTCGCCGCCCACATCGGCTGGGCCAGGGCACACGACCTGGCCCTTGTGATCCACGACCGGGACGCCCACGACGACGTCCTCGGCGTGCTGGACGCCGAGGGGTGGCCGGAGCGCGTCCAGATGCACTGCTTCTCCGGCGACGCCACGTTCGCCCGCCGGTGCCTGGACCGCGGGGCGCACCTGTCGTTCCCGGGCACGGTCACCTTCAAGGCCAACGGGGACCTGCGCGAAGCCGCACGCATCACCCCACTGGATCGCCTCCTGGTCGAGACCGACGCCCCCTACCTGACGCCGGTGCCGTCGCGGGGGCGTCCGAACGCCAGCTACCTGCTGCCCCACACCGTGCGCTTCCTCGCCGACCTGCGCGGCGAGGACACCGACGTCCTCTGCGCCGCCCTGGACGCCAACGCCACGGCCCTCTTCGGCGATTGGGTGCCGTCGAAGAGCTTGGGAAACAGCCATGGCTGACGCACTCCTGGACCCGCGGACGATCCGCGAGCTCGCCGCCGAGCTGGACCTGCGCCCCACCAAGCAGCGCGGCCAGAACTTCGTGCACGACGCCAACACGGTGCGGCGCATCGTCGCCGCGTCCGGGATCACGCCCGATGACGTCGTGCTCGAGATCGGGCCTGGCCTGGGCTCGCTGACGCTGGGCCTGCTCGAGGTGGCCCGCCACGTGCACGTGATCGAGATCGAACCGTCGCTGGCGCGCCGCCTGCCCCGGACCGTCGCCGAACGCCTCCCCGAGGGCGCCGACAAGCTCACCGTCGTCGAGTCGGACGCCCTCGACGTGACCGAGCTGCCCGACCCGCAGCCCACCGCCGTGGTGGCGAACCTGCCCTACAACGTGAGCGTGCCCGTGCTGCTGCACGTGCTGGCGCTGTGGCCGTCGATCGAGCGGGGCCTGGTCATGGTCCAGCTCGAGGTGGCCGACCGGCTCGTCGCGCCCCCGGGCTCGAAGGTGTACGGCGTGCCCAGCGCGAAGCTCGCGTGGTACGCCGAGTCGTCCCGCGTCGGGACCGTCCCGCCGAAGGTGTTCTGGCCGGTTCCGAACGTGGATTCGGGGTTGGTCCGGCTGACCCGCCGCGAGCCGCCCGTCACGTCCGCCACCCGCAGCGACGTGTTCAAGGTCGTCGACGCGGCGTTCGCGCAGCGGCGCAAGATGCTGCGCGGCGCGTTGTCGGGGCTGTTCGGGAGCAGCGCGTCCGCCGCTGCGGCCTTGCAGGCCGCCGGGGTGGATCCGCAGGCTCGGGGGGAGGTCCTCGGCATCGCCGACTTCGCCCGGATTGCGGAGCAGTTGCCGTCCCTGGCCTGATCCCGTGGCCGCCCGACCTTCCCCACCGGCGGCGGGGCTGGTAGACAAGGGCTCATGACCGCGAGTGAGGCCGCGCCCGACCACGTGAAGGTTCGGGCCCCGGGCAAGGTGAACCTTGCCCTTCGGGTGGGCGGCCTGCGTGAGGACGGCTACCACTCCTTGGCGACGGTGTTTCAAGCGCTCTCCCTGTTCGACGACCTCGGCGCACGCGCGGCCGAGCCCGGCTCGTACGACATCACCGTGGCCGGCGACCAGGCCCACCTCGTCCCGGCGGACGACTCCAACCTGGCCGTGAGGGCGGCCCGCCTGCTGGCCGCCCGACACGGCGGTGAGGACCGCTACGGCGCGCACCTCTCGATCCGCAAGACGATCCCGGTGACGGGCGGCATGGCCGGCGGGTCCGCGAACGCCGCGGCCGCGCTGGTCGCGTGCTCCGCGCTGTGGGGGATCGACATCAACCCCGACGAACTGCTCGAGCTGGGCGCCGAACTCGGCGCCGACGTCCCGTTCTGCCTGCTGGGTTCCACCGCGCTGGGGCACGGGCGCGGCGACGACCTCGTCCCGGTGCTCAGCCGCGGGGGCTACCACTGGGTGCTCGCGCTGCCCGACGTGGAGTTGTCCACGCCGGCCGTCTTCCGTCGCTTCGACGAGCTGAACCCGGACGCCGACCCGACGCCCCCGCCCGTCCCGCCCGAGCTGCTGGAGGGCCTGGCCTGCGGGGACGTCCGCCGCGTCGCCCAGCACCTCGTGAACGACCTCCAGCCCGCCGCGATCTCGCTGCGCCCGCACCTCGCCGACCTGCTGGACGCCGGCGTCGCGGCCGGGGCGCTGGCCGGGATCGTGTCCGGTTCAGGACCCACCTGTGCCTTCCTGGCGGCCAATGAGGACGCCGCCGTCCGGCTCTCGAACGAGATCAGCACGCTGGGGATGTGCCGGACGGTGCGCAGGGCATCCGGGCCGGTTCCGGGTGCCCGCCAGCTCGCCTGATGGGGTTTGACGTCCAGCGCGGGGGGACCCCCTAAGCTGCGCTCCATGGCGCTGTTCCACTCCTATCCCCAAGGCCTCGCCTGGGACGAGATGATCGCCCGCGACGGCGGGCCCCGCGCCCCGTACGAAGTCATGCACGACACCCTCAGCCGCCTCGGTCCCGCCGAGCTCGCCGAGCGCGCCGACCAACTCGCGCGCAGCTATGTCGACCAGGGCGTCACCTTCGACTACGCCGGGGAGGAGCGGGCCTTCCCGCTCGACCTGGTGCCCCGCATCATCCCCGCGGACGAGTGGGACGTCATCGACCGGGGCGTCCAGCAGCGGGTGCGTGCCCTGGAGGCGTTCCTGAGCGACGTGTACGCCCACGAGGGGCAGTTCCCGCGCGTGGTCGACGACGGGATCCTGCCGTACGAGCTCATCGTCAGCTCGAAGCACTTCCACCGGGCGGTGTCGGGTCTGCGGCCGCACAACGGCGTCCGGGTGCACGTGTCGGGCATCGACCTGATCCGCGACGAGGAGGGCACCTTCCGCGTGCTGGAGGACAACGTCCGCGTGCCGTCGGGCGTCTCCTACGTCATCTCGAACCGGCGGGCTTTGACCAACACGTTCCCCGAGGCGTTCCAGGCGTTGCGCATCCGTCAGGTGCACGACTACCCCCGTCACCTGCTGCGTGCGCTCCGCGCCGCGGCCCCGGACGGGAACCCGAACCCGACCGTCGTCGTCCTGACCCCGGGCGTCTACAACTCCGCCTACTTCGAGCACTCCCTGCTGGCCCGCATGATGGGCGTCGAGCTCGTCGAGGGCCGCGACCTCATCTGCACCGGCGGCACCGTCCGCATGCGCACGACCCGCGGCGACCAGCAGGTCGACGTCATCTACCGGCGCGTGGACGACGACTTCCTCGACCCGGTGCACTTCCGCCCCGACTCGATGCTGGGGGTCCCGGGGCTGATCAACGCCGTCCGCGCCGGACGCGTGACCGTCGCGAACGCCGTCGGCAACGGGGTGGCCGACGACAAGCTCCTGTACTCGTACGTGCCCCACTTCATCCGCTACTACCTGGACGAGGACCCGATCATCCCGAACGTCGACACCTTCCGGTGCGTCGAGCCGGACGCGCTGCGCCACGTGCTCGCCCACCTCGACCAGATGGTCGTCAAGCCGGTGGACGGCTCGGGGGGCAAAGGCCTGGTCATCGGCCCCGAGGCCGATGGCCAGACCCTCGACACGCTGCGTGCCCGGCTCCAGGAGGACCCGCGCGGCTGGATCGCCCAGCCGGTCGTCCAGTTGTCCACGGTGCCCACGCTCGTCGACGGCGAGTTCAAGCCGCGTCACGTCGACCTGCGTCCGTTCGCGGTCAACGACGGCGAGACGGTGACGGTTCTGCCCGGTGGGTTGACGCGGGTCGCGCTTCCGGAGGGGGAGTTGGTGGTGAACAGCTCCCAGGGCGGTGGTTCCAAGGACACTTGGGTCCTGGCCCGCCCCGAGCGCGTCGAGCCGGTCGAGGGCGCGGACGAGGGTGGCCTGGAGACCACCGAGATCGTCGTCATGGCCGCGCCCGACGAATTCACCGAGGAGGCCGTCCGGTCGGTCAAGGAGCAGCAGAAGCAGCAGCAGCAGGCGGCCCGGGTCGCGGCGCTCGTCGAGGCTGGAGGATCGTCGTGCTGAGCCGTATCGCCGAGTCCCTGTTCTGGATCGGCCGCTACGTCGAGCGCGTCGACGGCACCGCGCGCCTGGTCGACGTCGTCCGGCTCTCGATGCTCGAGGGCGGGTTCGGCCCGAACGACGACTCGGCCAACATGGTGCTGAGCGTCGTCATGGGCGGCGACCCGGACGAGAAGGTCACCTACACCGACCTTCGCGACCGGCTCGTCTTCGACGCCGGCAGCGCCAGCTCCATCACCGGGTCCTTCAACGCGGCCCGCGACAACGCGCGTCGCGCCCGCGAGACGCTGTCGACCGACCTGTGGGAGGCCATCAACACCGCGTGGCTGCGGTGGGGGCGCCTCGGCTCCCCGGACGGAACGGCGCGTCACCTGTCGTGGGCCCGCGAGCGGTCCATCCTGATCAGCGGCATCGCGGACTCGACGATGAACCACGACGAGGCCTGGGACTTCCTGGTGCTCGGGCGCTACCTCGAGCGCGCCGACATGACCGCGCGCATCATCACGACCGGCACCCTCCCGATCGGCGGCCTGTCGTGGCAGTCGGTCCTGAGCTCCTGCGGCGGCAACCAGGCGTTCATGCGGAGCAACCAAGGCTTGTTCAGCGACCGCAACGTGGCCGCGTTCCTGGTGCTCAACCGCCAGTTCCCCCGCTCGGTCCTGTACGCGCTCGCCGAGGCGGAGTCGGCGCTGGCCCGTCTCGATCCGGACGAGACCCCCATCGGGTTCACCGGGGAGGGGCGGCGCCTGCTGGGCCGGATCCGCACCTCGCTGGAGTACCGCCTCCCGGCCAGCATCATGAACGAGTTGCCCCAGCAGATGCTGCGCGTGCAACAGATGGTCACGGCCGTGTCGGACGCCGTGGGTGCCCGCTATTTCCCGGGCGGGCCGGAACAGTCCTGGACGGAGGAGCACCGGTGAGCCCCCAGCGCTACCGCGTGGTGCACGCGAGCACGTACGCCTACACCGGCCCCATCAGTGCCTCCCACAACGAGGTGCGGATGACCCCGCTCACCGAGGAGGGTCAGGCCACCCTGGAGTCCCGGCTGCGCATCCGTCCGCTCACCTGGTCGAACTCCTACCGCGACTACTTCGGCACGCAGGTGACCGCGCTGGAGGCGTCCGGCCTCCACGACGCGCTGGAGCTGGAGGCCATCTCGACGGTCGAGCGGTACCCCGTGGACCCCGTCCTGGGGCCGGCGACCTGGGAGGCGCTGCGCGACTGGACCGTTCGCGACCGCTGCTTCGAGTACTTGGAGAAGCGCCCGCTCACCGCGCTCCCCGAGGACGTCCTCGACGCGTTCGCCGCGGCGGCCCACGGGCGGGACCCGGAGGCGTCCGTCGAGGCCGTTCTCGCCGTCGTGCGCGGACACCTCGACTACCAGGCCGGCGTGACCGTGGCGACCACGGTCGCGGCCGAGGCGTGGGCCGAGGGCAAGGGTGTGTGCCAGGACTTCGTCCACGCCACGCTCGGCGGACTGCGCCACCTGGGCATCCCGGCCCGGTATGTGTCCGGCTACCTCATGCCGGACGCCGCCGCCCCGCTGGGGCAGCCGGTCACGTCCGAGTCGCACGCCTGGGTGGAGTGGTTCGACGGCGAGGGCTGGCGGGCCGTGGACCCGACCAACGACCAACCGGTGTCGCTCGGCCACATCGCGGTCGCGCGCGGGCGGGACTACGAGGACGTCGCGCCCTTCAAGGGCGTGTACCTGGGCGACCAGGACGCCGACCTGACCGTGGCGGTGACGATCACGCGGCTGAGCTGATCGGCGGCTGAGCCAACCGGTGGCGGAGGGCGGAGCCCGTCACTCCACGTCGGTGACCCGCAGGACCGGCTGAGGGTGCAACCGTTGCATGCCGTGCCAGGCCAGGTTGACCAGGTGGGCGGCGACCTGGGGCTTGGTGAGGGTGGTGTTCTCGCGGGACTCCACCCACCACTGCCCGGCCAGTGCCACCAGGCCGACGAGCATCTGGGAGTACAGGGGAGCGGTCCCGGGGTCGAAGCCGCGGCGCTGGAACTGGGCCGCGAGCAGGCCCTCCACGCGACTGGCGATGGACGACAGGATCGTCTGGAAGCTGCCGCCCCGCGAGTACGGGGACGAGTCGCGGCTGATGATGCGGAACCCGTCCGGCTCCTCCTCGATGTAGTCGAGGAGGGCGAGCGTGCCGAGCTCGATCAGCGAGCGGGGGTCGGTGTTGGGGCGGCTGATCGCGGCATAGATCGAGTCGTGCAGGCGACGGACCTCACGGTCGACGACGACGTCGTAGAGGCCCTCCTTGCCCCCGAAGTGCTCGTACACGACGGGCTTGCTCACCTCGGCGTGCCCGGCGATCTCCTCGACGCTGGTGCCGTCGAGCCCCTTCTCGGCGAACAGCGCGCGGGCCACCTCGATGAGCTGCTCCCGTCGCTCCGCGCGCGTCATGCGGACGCGCCCGCGGCGGGCACGCGCGGTGGCGGGGTTGGACGAGGTCACCGGGCCAGTCTGGCCTGCTCGGGCGAAACCTGCCAATGGGACCCCCGCCGAGGGCTCCCCTTCAAGCTGCCGAGGGCTCGGCTTCCCGGCGCCGAGGGCTCCCCTTCACCGCGCCGAGGGCTCCCCTTGACCGTGCCGAGGGCTCCACGCAGGCCCGCGAGTGGGCACGATGGCCTGCCTGTGGCCTAGACTCGGCTGTCGGACGCCGGCGGCGTCCGAACCCCGGTTGGTCTTTCGGCAGGGCCCGCCTGACTTTGAATCAGGATTAGCGAAGTAGGTTCGACTCCTACCCGGGGTGCTCGACGGTCACGGCCGTCCTGACCTCGGTCATGCTCAGTGGCCCCGCGGCAATTCTGGCGCCCACATGGAGGACGGACCGAGGCACGCCAACCGCCTCCGCGGTCCTGCCCCGTCGCGTGCCACGGCGCATCCCAGTCGCACGCAACTCATACGCACCTCGCACACCAGTCGCGCCCACGCCGGCCGGAGGTGGATTGCACGCGGGCAGGTCGACGATGACGAGGACAGCTTCCGTGCCCCACTCCCACGCGCCCGACAGGAGCGACGTCATGAACGCCGAATCCGCCAAGAAGTTCCGAGTCCCCGTCGTCCACCTCGTCCTCGCGTTCGTCCTGGTCCTCTCGGGCCTGCTCGGCGCGGCGCCGGCGCAGGCGGATCCGGCCAGCCCCTTGGTGGTGACGCAGACCGCCACGCCGAGTCCCGTCGCCTCGGGCAACGAACTGACGTACTCCATCACGGTCACCAACGCCGGCGGGGCCCAGGTCACCAACGTCAACCTGACCGACCAGGTGAACGGTGTCGGGGGTATCGGCACGCCGCCCCAACTGGTGTTGACCAGCACGGCCGGAACCTGCGCGCAGACGAGCCTCAAGGTCACCTGTTCCCTCGGCAGCCTCAGCGGCCGGGCGTCGGCCACGGTCACCATCCGCGGCGTGGTCACCGCGCCCGCGGGCAGCACCCTGAACAACACCGTGTCGGTGACGGGAACCAAGGCGGCGCAGAACTTCACGACGTCGTCCACGCTGCAGACCCTCGTGTCGGGCACGATCGGCGGAGGCGGAGGCGGCACGCTGCCCGACCTGACCCTGAGCAAGACGGGCCCCTCCAGCGTGGTCGTCGACTCGTCGTTCAACTACGTGCTCACCGTCAACAACGTGGGCGGCGTGCCCGCCTCCGGCATCACGGTGGTGGACACGCTCCCGGCCGGCGTCGCGTTCGTCTCCGCGGACGCCACCAGCCTGTTCACCTGCTCGCCGAGCGGCGACCCCGTCACCGTGACGTGCACCGGCGGCAGCGTGAACGCCGGTGCCAACGGCACCATCACCCTGCGCGTGACCGCCCCCGCGGGCGCGACCAACCTGGCGAACACCGCCTCGGTCGATCCCGGCAACACGGTCGAGGAGTCGAACGAACTCAACAACGCCTCGGCGACCGTGAGTACCGCGGTGACGTCCGCACCGGCCCCGCAGGGCCTGACCATCACGAACGTCGATGCCCCGGACCCGGTCACGCCCGGCTCCCTGCTGACCTACACGATCGTCGTGACCAACACGTCGACGACGCGCGCCGACGACGTGGTGACGGTCGACGGTACCCAGGGACTGGAGGCCGCCAGCATCACCGCGAGCCAAGTCGTGGTCAACGGCACGATCGGCAACACGGGCGGTTGCGTGGTGTCCGCACCGGAGGTGACCTGCTCGCTCCGCACGCTCAACCCCGGCGGCAGCCAGACCATCACCATCACCGGCCAGGTGACCCTCCCGGCCGGCGCGAAGATCCTCAACACGGCGACGGCGACGGCGAACCTCAAGAACGTCGGCGTCCGGGCGACCGCGCAGGCCCAGACCGTCGTCAAGCCGGCCGTCGACCTCTCGGTCACCAAGGCGGACGCCCCTGACCCCGTCTGCGCGTCCTCGTGGCCCAGTGGTGCCACGCACCTGGCCCAGACCGCCACCGGAATGGCCCCGGCCGGCGGCGCGGTGCCGACGCTCCTCGCGGCGCCCGGCTGCCTCGGCGGCCTCACCTACACCGTGACCGTCGGCAACAGCGGCATCGAGGTCGCCGGCAATGTCACCGTGCGTGACCCGCTGCCCGCGGGCGTGCTCCTGGACAGCTACAGCAGCGACGCCGGCTTCACCTGTGCAGTGGACGCCGCGGGCGTCGTCACCTGCACGGGCGGCACGATCCCCGCCGAGTCGACCCGCACACTCACCCTGCTGGTCGTTCCTCCCGCCGGCGTGGGCACCATCAGCAACACGGTCACCGTCGATCCGAACAACGCTCTCTACGAGGCCGACGAGACCAACAACACGTTCTCCCAGACCACGCAGGTCAGCACGGGCATCGACCTCGTCGTCCGCAAGGACGACTCCCTGGTCGACCCACCGGGCGCCCAGAACGTGACCGCGGGGTTCGACCCCGTCGCCACCAGCGGCACCCAGACCTACACGATCACCGTCGACAACGTCGGCACCCAGGACGCCTCGGGCATCCGGCTGCGCGACACCCTGCCAGCGGGCACGCGGTTCCGCTCCGTGGGCTCCGACACCGCACATGGGTTCACCTGCAGCCACGACGGCTCACCCACCGGCGGCATCGTCGAGTGCGTCGGCGGGCACCTGCTCGGCACCAACGCCGAGTTCTATGACCCGGCCGGCCCGGTCGGTACGCCCAACACGGACGACTTCGCCACCATCACGATCGTCGTGTTCGCCATGCCGACCGTCGGCACCATGCACAACGAGGTCCGCGTCGACCCGCTCGACGAGATCGGCGAGTACGACGAGACCAACAACCTGGCCACCCAGGACACGACCGTCAGCACAGGCGACTCCACGATCGGTGCCTTCAACGAGTTGACGATCAGCAAGACGCAGACCGCCCCGGCCGGCAACACGGTCGCCACGAGCAGCGTCGTCGAGTACGACCTCGTGGTGGGCAACACGGGCACCGATCCGGCCACCAACGTGGTGCTGCGCGACACCCTGCCGGTGGGCTTCACCTACATCGAGGCCGCCGACACGACGCCCGGTCCCTTGGCGTTCACGTGCTCGGTCGCCGCGAGCGTCGTCACGTGCACCGGCGCGACGCTGAGTGGGACCGCGCTCTCCCAGTCCGGCGCTCCCCAGCAGCGGACGATCCACCTCAAGGCGTTCGCGTCGCCGATCCCCGGCACGTACACCAACACCGCGGTCGTCGACCCCGAGAACCTCATCCCCGAGGGTGACGAGTCGAACAACTCCGCCCAGGCCACCACCTCCGTGACAGTCGGGGCAGGGTTCATCGACCTGCGCATCGCCAAGAGCGGCCCGGCCGAGGTCCGTCCGAGCGGACAGATCAGCTACACCCTCACGGTGACGAACGCGGGCACCGACCCGGCGTTCAACGTGGTCGTCCGCGATGACCTCCCGGCCCAGTCGACGTTCGTGTCGGCGTCCGACACCGCTCCGAACACGCCGGGGTCGTTCGCCTGCAGCCTGCAGGGGACGTCCGTCGTCTGCACGGGCGGCACCCTCGACGGCAGCACCGACCTGGGCGGAGCCGCGCCCACCACCCGGACGATCAGCGTGGTCGTGATCGCCCCGCTGGACGTGGCGAGCCTGTCCGCTTCCCCGGCGGACGTGTTCGTCGACCTGGTCAACAACTCCACCATCGACCCGGGCAACGCCATCCCGGAGAGTGACGAGACCAACAACGCCGCGTCCGTGACCACCAAGGTGCGGCCGGGGGTGAACCTCACCATCGCCAAGTCCGGCCCCAGCTCTGCCAGCCAGAACACCCAGCAGGACTACCGCATCACCGTGACCAACAGCGGACCGGACAACGCCTACGGCGTCAAGGTCGTCGACACGCTGCCGATCGGGCTGATCCCGCTGTGGGTGGACGCCGGCACCAACTTCCGGTGCTCGGTCAGCGAGAACCCGGTCAACGTCGTGACGTGCATCGGTGACATGCCGCCAGGTGACGTCGAGATCACGGTGCACGTGTTCGTGACGGCCGAGAGCGGCCAGCTCGACAACGAGGCGTGCGTCGACCCGGACAGCACCGTCGCCGAGACGAACGAGACCGACAACTGTGCCCACCAGATCACCGTGGTGGTGCCCCCCAAGCCGGACCTGAGCATCAACAAGTCCGCCGACAAGGGCACGGTCACGGCCGGTGACTCGTTGACGTACATACTCACGGTGTCGAACGTCGGGGACGGGCCCACCACCGGTGCGATCGCGGTGACGGACGCGCTGCCCAGCCAGGTGGACTTCGTGAACGCGGACGGCACCAACGGGTTCGACTGCTCCGCGAGCGCCGCACCCAACGTGAGCTGCACCGGCCCCAGCCTGACCGCCGGTCAGTCGACGGTCATCACCGTGCACACCACCGTGAACAGCACGGCGACCGCGGCCTTCACCAACACGGCCACGGTGTCGACCGATGGCGCCGAGACCGTCACCGCGAACAACGCGGGCAGCGTGGGCGTCTCCGCGGGTGGGGCGAGTGTCGACCTCGTCGTCTCGCCGATCACGGACGCCCCGGACCCGGTCAACGTGAACGACGCCGTGACGTGGACGGTCGTCGTGACCAACGCCGGAACGGCGGAGGCGGGAACCTCCGCCGACCCGATGGAGGTGCGGATCGACCTGCCGCAGAACGGCATTTCGTTCACGTCCGCCGGCGGCAGCAACGGCTTCCTGTGTGGGACGCCGTCCGGGGCCGTGCTCACCTGCACCGGCGTCCTGCCGGGCGGTGGGAACACGACGATCACCGTCGTGGCCGGAGTGGTTCCCGGGACTCCGCCGACGCTTACGCTCACGGCCACCGCTGACCCGGGCCACCATGTGCCCGAGTCCAACGAGGGCAACAATGACGAGACCGCCGTCACCACGGTCGAGGGTGACCTCTGCACCGGCACGCCGTGCATCGACCTCGTCGCGGCCCAGGTCGTCGGGGCGCCCAGCCCCGTCCAGCAGGGCGGCACGGCGACGTTCACCACGACCGTGGTCAACGTGGGTGACCTGTCCACCGTGAACGCGGGGACGCCCAACGTGAAGGTCAACCTCTACGTGTTCGGAGCCACAGCCACCTCGTCGATGGGGGCGGCGCCGGCCGGCTTCACGTGTGCGCTCGACCCGTCGTCAGTCGTTGGGTTCGACTGGTGGGTGTGCACCGGTGACCTCGCAGGGGGCGCGGGAGCGACGTTCGCCACGACCGCGACCGCCCCGAACGCGGGGGACTTCTTCGCCGCCTCGACGTGGGTGGAATTGGCGCCGACGGCCCTGACCACTGAGTTCACCAACGCCAACAACTACGCCGACTACACCGTCATGGTCGTCAGCTGAGGGGGATCCCATGAGCACAACCCGCACCCGTGGCGTCCGGGCCCTGCTGGCCCTGACGCTGGCCGGGTTGGCGGCGGCGTCCGCCGTGGTGGCACCGACCACTGCGGACGCCGCGGTGGGGCCGCGCATCTACGTGGCGAGCGGCGACGACATCCCGGCCGGGCACGACCTGAACGACGACGCCAAGCGCTATCCGGAGCAGCTCCTGGAGAACCACCTGCAGAAGGTGGGCTGGGTCGCCTACAACCAGGGGAAGAACGGTCAGACGTCGTCGGCCTACCTCACCGGCGGCGGGGTCGCGAATGCCTACAACAAGCGTCCCGACCTCCTGACGATCCAGCTCGGCGAGCAGAACGCGACGATCGTCGACCTCGTGGACCGTTGCTTCAAGAAGGTCAAGGACCACGACTTCGCGGAGGCCAACGCCTGCGCGGCCGCCATCTTGGCCAACCCCACGATCTGGAGTGACCTGAGGTCGAACTACACCACGGCCCTGCAGTACACACGGATGATGGCCTCCCAGCGGCCCGCGCTGGTGATCGCGGTGGTCAACTACCCCAACCCGTACCCGTCCGCCCTGTCGGCGACGACCAACGTCCCGTTGCTGTGCACGCCGTTGGTCGACACCGCGCTCACGTGCACGACCCGCTGGCTGCAACTGCCGCCGGCGCTGCTCCTCCTCGACCAGGTGTTCACCAAGCTCAACAACACCCTCAAGGAGGCGCTCGCGCCCTTCCAGGCCGGGCCCAACGGGGCGCGCTGGGTCTATGTGGACGCCGCCACGCCGTTCAAGGACCACTGCATGAAGATGGACGTCTCCATCAGGACGACCGTCTACCACGGCACCTACAGCGACCAGCACAACTCCCAGCGCGACTTCGGCTGCAACGACCCCTGGTTCATCGAGGGCACCACGGGCACGAAGATCCCGCAGTACCTCGACCCCGCCGCCACCGGTGTGTTGGTCATGAAGACCCAGACGACCACCGGTATGGGGGTGTGGGTGGACGCCGACGGCCAGAAGTGCATCGCTGACGCCATCTGGGAGGCCGACACCATCGAGCCGGGCACGACCCCCTTGAAGTGGAAGCTCGGGTACGCCGAGCAGCCTGACACGACCGTGTGCGGCTGACGCGCGGGCAGGAGGAGGAACCATGAACAAGATCGCCACGGGTGTCCTGACGGCGCTGCTGCTCGTCGTCGCGCCGGCCACCGCCCACGCCGGTCCGGCATCCGGCACGACCGACCTGCTCGGACCCGCGGTGTCCGGCTCGTCGGTGGAGGTGGACGTGTCCGTGCTGAGCGATGCCCCGGTCGTCGACCACCAGTACACGTTCGTCAACGAGTGCTGGTTCGGGCCGAAGGCGTCGGGTCCGGCCGACTCGGTCCAGCGGGACGCCATCGTCGGGTGGGTGTACTCGGAGCCCGCCCCCTACGGCGACGTCCCGCACGCCACCATGACGGCGAACCTGGTCAGCGTGCCGGTCGGGGCGACCTGCCGCGTGTCGCTCGACCGGGGGAACACACTCATCAAGGGATCGGTGGGCACCTACACGGTCACATGACGGGCAGAGCCGTGCACGGCCGGGTCCGAGCGGAGAATCGCCGCATAGACCCGTTCGAGATCAGGGACCGGCGCGATCCCGAGCTCCGCGTCGAGGCGCTCCCGGAGCGTCGCGATGACCCGGAGGGCCTCGCCCTGCCGGGCGGCCCGGGCCAGGGCGAGCGCCCTCAGCCCGGTCAGTCGCTCGTTGAACGGGCGCTCCTGACAGACCTGGGCCAATTGGGCGAGGCTGAGGTGCACGGCCCCGAGCCCCAGGGCGAGGGTGAGGCCCAGTTCGAGGGCCGACGTGCGCAGTTCGTCGAGGCGCGCGCGCTCGGCCGAGGCCTCGGGCAGGTCACCCAGGTCGGCGTACGCCTCACCACGCCAAGCGCGCAACAGCTTGCTCAGGGTCGCGATCGAGGCCGAGGCGGCGGGCGCCAGGTCGTCGGTGACGCGGGGCAGCCAGGGATCGGACACCTGGGCGACGAGGACCTCCGCCTCGGACGTGGCGACGCCCAGCCGCTCCGCGTCCACGGCGTCCGGACCCAGGCGCAGCCGGTAGCTCGACCCCGTCGTGACGAGGATGCCGTCCGGGGCCCGGGTCGTCCGGCCGGGGTGCAGGGCGTGGCGGAGCGCAACGACGTAGCTCTGAAGTGTGTTGTGGGCCGACCGGGGAGGGCGGTCGCCCCAGACCGCCGGGACGATCCGGTCGACGGTGACCGTTCGGCCGTCCGCGAGGACCAGGACGGCCAGCAGTGCGCGGAGCTTGGCGGCCGACAACGCCACGTCGACGCCGTCGCGCGCCAAGGTGGTCATGCCCAGGACGCAGACATCGAGACTTGGTTCGGCAGTGGACATGGGTGGTCATCTCGGTGGGGGTGAAGGACGCAGGACCGGGACCAGAGCTGCGTCCAGTGGCAGGACCAGTGTGAACCCGCTGGTCGGCGGCGTCCAGACCCCGACGTCACCCCATTCCACCCGACACGGACGGCTTCTCCTGACGACACCCGCGACGCCCGGTAGGTTCGAGCCATGACCACCGTCGCACGCCGGGCGGGAGCCATCCGCCCCGACTTCGTCATCGACGCCGTCGCGCACCTGGCCGCCGCCGACCTCCGCGTCCTCGCGCCGCAGGTCAGGGCGCTGTGCTTCGACATCGACGGCACCATCACGGACTACCACGCCCCGACGGTCCCCGCCGACGCGACCGACCACCTCCGTGGCCTGGCCGAGGCCGGGTACGAGACCTTCGTCGTCAGCAACTGCTACGGCGAGC
Organism: Propioniciclava sp. LT432; assembly: GCF_059515965.1. Lineage (NCBI taxonomy): Bacteria > Bacillati > Actinomycetota > Actinomycetes > Propionibacteriales > Propionibacteriaceae > Propioniciclava > Propioniciclava sp. LT432. Next base: position 111,108 of record NZ_JCAKNE010000006.1, read on the forward strand.
GAGTCCGTGAGGTGCACCGCCTGTTCGAACCCCACGTCACGGCGGTCATCACCCCCGAGGACTGCGTCGACCCCGCCGATCCGCACCCCAACCCGCGCAAGCACGGCAAGCCCGCGCCGGACATGATCCTCGCCGCGGTCCGGCTGGCGGAGGTGGCGCCCGGTGAGGTCCTCATGGTCGGCGACCAGATGTTCAAGGACGTCCTGGCCGCCCGCCGCGCGGGGACGCGCGCGCTCCTGGTCCCCCGCCTGGGGCCCAGCGACCACGCGGGCGTCCGGTTCCTGCAGCGGCCGATGGAACGCGTGCTCCGGCCGCTGCTGGGCCTGCCCGGCCCGAGGAACGCCTGGCCCCCCGTGATGTCCGCCGTCCCCTGACGCGGGCGCCCGGTGGGGTCTCCTCGCTAGGATGGCGAGCATCGCACCAAGCCCCGACGGTCAGGAGAGCGCCCCATGAGCGAGCAGGCACAGGAACGCGGAGTGGCGGGAGTGGTCGTCCTGGCCGCGGGCGCCGGAACGAGAATGAAGTCACGCACCTCGAAACTGCTCCACCAGGTGGCCGGACGGTCCATGCTCAGCCATGCCATCAGCGCCGCGGACGCCCTGACGCCCGAGAACCTCGTCGTGGTGGTCGGCCACGAGCGCGAGCAGGTCGAGGCCCACCTCGCCGAGATCGCCCCCCACGTGATCACGGCCGTCCAGGAGAACCAGAACGGCACCGGGGACGCCGTGCGCTGCGGCCTCGCCCCGATCCACGACATCCAGGGCGAGGTCGTCGTGACCTACGGCGACGTCCCGCTGTTGACCGGCGAGACGCTCCTCGACCTCGTCGCCGCGCACCGGGCCCACGGGGACGCCGTCACGCTGCTGACCGCCGAGTTGGACGACCCCCACGGTTACGGGCGCATCGTCCGGGACGCCGACGGCGACCAGGTCGCGGCGATCGTGGAGCAGAAGGATGCGACCCCCGAGCAGGCCACGATCCGGGAGATCAACGCCGGCATCTACGTCTTCGAGGCGGAGGTCCTGCGCGCGGGGCTGGAGTCCCTGACCACCGACAACGCGCAGGGCGAGCTGTACCTGACCGACGTGGTCAGGTTCGCCCGGGCCCAGGGGCTGCCCGTCCACTCGCTCGTCCTGGCCGACCGATGGCAGACCGAGGGCGTGAACGACCGGGTCCAGCTCGCAACCTTGAACAAGGAGTACAACCGCCGGCTCATCGAGAGGGCGCAGCGTGCCGGTGTCACGATCGTGGACCCCGACACCACGTGGCTGCACGACACCGTCGACCTCGCGCCCGACGTGACGATCCTCCCCGGCACGAGCCTCGAGGGTGCGACGTCGGTAGCCTCGGGCGCCACCATAGGCCCGGACACCACGCTGGTCGACGTCGAGGTGGGGGAGAACGCCACCGTCGTCCGCACCCACGGCAGCCTGGCCGTCATCGGCGCGGGCGCGTCCGTCGGGCCCTTCGCCTACCTCCGTCCCGGCACCGAGCTGGGGGCCGGCGGCAAGATCGGCACGTTCGTCGAGACCAAGAACGCCAAGATCGGCCCCGGAGCGAAGGTGCCGCACCTCACGTACGCCGGTGACGCCGACATCGCCGAGGGCGCCAACATCGGGGCGGGCACGATCTTCGCGAACTACGACGGGGTCAACAAGAGCCGGACGTCCATCGGCCGGTACAGCTTCGTCGGCTCCAACACGGTGCTCATCGCCCCCGTCGAGGTGGCGGACGGCGCCTACGTCGCCGCCGGTTCCGCGCTCACGGACGAGGTCGGGCCCGGGGAGTTGGCCATCGCCCGGGGCAAGCAGCGTAATATTCCCGGTTGGGTGGAGAGTCGCCGCGCCGGAACCAAGACGCACCGGGCCGCAGTCGAAGCGAGCGACACGAGGGAAGGAACCTCCGAGCAGTGACGGGGATCAAGCGCCAGTCCGAGAAGCATCTGATCGTCGCCTCCGGGCGCGCCTACCCCGAGTTGGCCGAAGAGGTGGCTTCTCTCATCGGCGTCGACCTCGTCCCGACCCGAGCCCTCACCTACGCCAACTCCGAGATCTATGTGCGCTTCGAGGAGTCCGTCCGCGGCTGTGACGCCTTCGTCATCCAGTCCCACTGCGCGCCGGTCAACGAGTGGCTCATGGAGCAACTCATCATGGTGGACGCCCTCAAGCGCGCGTCCGCCAAGCGCATCACGGTCGTCTCGCCGTTCTACCCCTACGGACGCCAGGACAAGAAGCACGCCGGCCGCGAGCCCATCTCCGCCCGCCTGGTCGCCGACCTGTACAAGACCGCGGGCGCCGACCGCCTCATGTCCATCGACCTGCACGCCTCGCAGATCCAGGGCTTCTTCGACGGCCCCGTCGACCACCTCATCGGGCTGCCGGTGATGGTGGAGTACATCATGAAGAACTACCCGCTCGACAACCTCACGGTGGTCTCCCCGGACGCCGGCCGCGTCCGCCTGGCCGACGCCTACACCGACAAGCTCGGCGCGCCTCTGGCGATCATCCACAAGCGCCGCGACCCCAACAAGGCCAACGAGGTCGCCGTGGGGGAGGTCGTCGGTGACGTCGCGGGGCGTGTGTGCCTGCTGGTGGACGACATGATCGACACGGCCGGGACGATCTGCGCGGCCGCCCAGACGCTGAAGGACCACGGCGCGGCGAAGGTCATCGCGGCGGCGACGCACCCGATCCTGTCGGGCCCCGCGGTCGAGCGCCTCAACGCCTCGGCCTTCGAGGAGATCATCGTCACCAACACGCTGCCGATCAGCGACGAGATCAACATCCCGAAGCTGACCGTCCTGTCCATCGCGCCCCTGATCGCCGAGGCGATCCGTCAGATCTTCGAGGACGGCTCGGTCACCAGCCTGTTCGACGGCGCCCACCTGTAGGCGTCCGCCGGGTCGCCGAGCGCTGGGTCGCTCGTTCAGGCGCCCACCGCCGGGCTGTCGGCCTCCCAGGCTGCCAGTTCCTCGGCGTGCATCGCCTCGTGCCTGCGCCGTCCGCCCCGCAGGCCCACCGCGGCCAGCACGAGGACGATGGCCAACACCACGGGGGCGAGGTAGAAGCCGAGGGTGTAGGACTTCGACACGGGGTCGTACGCCAATCCCCAGATCGGTGCGCCCACCGCCATGCCCAATGTGTAGGCCGAACCCGCCACCGACCAGATCTTGCCGAAGTCGCGAGGACCCATGGACTGGGCGGTCAGCAGCGGTGGCTCGACCGTGCCGGTCGACATGCCGGACGACATCAGCAGCATCGCGAACATCGGGATGATCGTCCCGAAGGCGGCGAAGTGGGGCAGGAACAGGAAGAAGCCGGCCTGCAGCCCCAGCGCGATGGCCATCGCGGCGAGGACGCCGACCTTGTCGTTCAGCACGCCGAGCAGCGGCTTGAGCACGATCAGCCCGATGGTCCAGATCGACATCAGCAGCGAGTACAAGATGGCCTCCTCCCTCGGTGGCGCGATCGGCGCCGCGATCTCGCTGGCCGTCTTCACCGGCATGGCCGGCGCGGGTGGCCAGTTCCTGGGCAACGTCGTCACCATGGAGGGCGCCCAGACCAACACCGGCCTGCGCGCCGCCGGCATGATCGCCATCGGCGTGAACCTGCTCTTCTGCGTCCTGGCCATCCTGTCGATCGTGATGACCGTCCCCAAGGGCGGCGGCAACCGCGACCTCGGCAAGGTGGCACCGTCCCCGGCCCCGCAGCCCCAGCTGCCGCCGGACGACGCACGCCAGGCCGTCCTCGCCCGCCTGTCCACCCTGTCGCTCGCAGAGCTCGAGAGGTTGGAGAAGCAGATCCTGGTCGGCGAGCTCGCCGAACTCGAACCGGGCGTGCTCAAGCAGTTGGTGGAGGAGCGCCGCCGCTGACCGCACCTCGCTGTCCCGCGACCGGGTCGGCGTCGTGGACCTCCGGGTCCCCGGCGCCGACCCGGTCGGCGTTTGGCCGTGCCCACGGCGTCCGCTACCATGGACAGGTTGCTTGGCGAGGGGACTCACGTCCCGTGATCGACACGGCGCTCCCTTGCCCAGGCCCCTGTCTTCGAAGCAAGGTTGAGGAGAACCACATGTCGAACGAGATCAAGCTCGCCGCCGAAAGCCGTACCGAGTTCGGCAAGGGCGCCTCGCGCCGCCTGCGCCGCGACCACAAGGTGCCGGCCGTCATCTACGGCCACGGCACCGACCCCGTCCACGTCGCGCTGCCGGGCCACGACACCCTGCTCGCGCTGCGCACCGCCAACGCGCTGCTCACCCTCAGCATCGACGGCGGCAAGGAGATGCTCGCCCTGCCCAAGCAGGTCCAGCGCGACCCGATCAAGGGCTTCCTCGAGCACGTCGACCTGCTCATCGTCCGCCGCGGCGAGAAGGTCGTCGTCGAGGTCCCGATCAACGTCATCGGCGAGGTCGAGGAGGGCATCCTCAACATGGACCTCCAGACCATCGCCCTGCAGGCCGAGGCCACCCACATCCCGGCCCACGTCGAGATCGACGTCACCGGCTTCGGCATCGGCCACCAGGTCACCGCCGCCGACCTGACCCTGCCCCAGGGCTCTGTCATCGCCGGCGACCCGGAGGAACTCGTCCTCACCGTCGCCGCCCCGATCTCCGAGGAGGCGCTCGAGGCTTCGCTCGAGGGTGGCGAGGCTCCCGCTCCGGTCGAGGCCGACGAGGCCGAATCGGAGTAATCCACCTTGGCTGCATGGCTCGTGGTCGGGCTCGGGAATCCGGGCCCGACCTACGCGTCCACCCGGCACAACGTCGGCTTCATGGTCGTCGACGAACTCGCCGCGAGGGCGCGCGCGTCCTGGTCGGCGCCGCGCGGCATGCGCGGGGACGTCGCCGAGGCGCGTCTCACGGCCTCTGGCATGGGGGGCATCGGGGCTGACGCCACGCGCGTCGTCCTGCTGAAGCCCCGCACCTTCATGAACGAGTCGGGGGCGTCCGTGGCCAAGGTCGCGGCGTTCCACAAGATCGCCCCCGACCATGTGGTGGCGATCCATGACGAACTGGATCTCGACTTCGGCCAACTCCGCCTGAAGTCCGGCGGTGGCGACAACGGTCACAACGGCCTGCGGTCCATGCGTTCACACCTCGGGACCGGTGACTTCTTCCGGGTGCGCTACGGCATCGGACGCCCGCCCGGCCGTCAGGACCCGGCGGCCTACGTGCTGGCCCCCATTCCGGCGAAGCTGCGCGAGGAGTACGGCGTCCAGACCTCGCGCGTCGCGGACGCGGTCGAGGCCCTGATCAACGAAGGCCTCGCGGCCACCCAGAACCGCTTCAACTCCTGAGAGCCTGGCCGCCGGGCCGGGGTCTTCCCGACGTAGAACCATCTGGACCACATTTGGTTCACCCAGTCTCGAAGTTGTGAGACATCACCTGTTGTCAGCGCGATTCACACTTCATGGCGTCGCTGCTCATGTGGTCCAGATGGCGCTACGTCGGCGGAGCCGCTGGCCGGACGCGTGCCATGTGCGGCGCGAAGACGGGTTAGGGTGGTCGACGCCCTACCTGCAGTCCGGAGGAGTACGCATGCCCAAGCGCGACGACATCAACAAGGTCCTCATCATTGGCTCCGGGCCCATCGTGATCGGGCAGGCGTGTGAGTTCGACTACTCCGGCACCCAGGCGTGCAAGGCGTTGCGCGGGCTCGGCTACAAGGTGGCGCTGGTGAACAGCAACCCGGCGACCATCATGACCGACCCCGTCATGGCCGACGAGACCTACATCGAGCCGCTCAATGTGCCGACGCTCGAGGCGATCATCAAGCAGTCCAAGCCGGATGCCCTGCTGCCCAACCTTGGCGGCCAGACGGGTCTCAACCTGTCCACCGCGCTGGACCGCGAGGGCATCCTCGAAGCCAACGGCGTGCGGATGATCGGCATCACCCAGGACGTCATCGAGCGTGGCGAGGATCGCGAGACCTTCAAGCGCACCATGGCAGAGATCGGCGTCGACATGCCCCGGTCCAAGACCGTCGAGAGCATCGAGGACGCGCTGGCCTTCGCCCACGAGATCGGCTACCCCCTGGTCGTGCGCCCCGCCTACACGATGGGTGGCACCGGCGGCGGCTTCGTGTACTCCGACGACGACATGAACACCATCGCGTTCCGTGGCCTCCAGGCCTCGCCGATCAACCAGATCCTCGTCGAGGAGTCGATCCTCGGTTGGGAGGAGCTCGAGGTCGAGGTCGTCCGCGACGCGAAGAACCAGATGATCAGCGTCTGCTTCATCGAGAACGTGGACGCCGTGGGCGTCCACACCGGCGACTCCTACTGCAACGCGCCGATGATGACCATCTCGCCCGAGCTGCAGCAACGCTGCGAGGAGACCGCCCACCGCATCGTGAGCGAGATCGGCGTCATCGGGGGCACCAACGTCCAGCTGGCCCACAACCCGCGGACCGGGCGCCTCGTCGTCATCGAGATCAACCCGCGCACCTCGCGCTCCTCGGCGCTGGCCAGCAAGGCGACGGGATTCCCGATCGCCATGGTCTCCACGCTGCTCGCGGCGGGACTCACGCTGGACGAGCTGCCCTACTGGCGCGACGGTTCGCTCGAGAAGTACACCCCCGACGGTGACTACGTCGTGGCCAAGTTCGCCCGCTGGGCGTTCGAGAAGTTCCCCGGGGCCGTCGACAAGCTCGGCACCCAGATGCGCGCCGTCGGCGAGGTCATGAGCATCGGCAAGGACTACAAGGAGGCCTTCGGCAAGGCCATCCGCGGCCTCGAGAACGGACGCCTCGGGCTCGGCAACGCGTCCGACTTCCGCACCCTCGGGCTCGATGAGTTGATCAGCCGGCTCGAGGAGCCCAGCTCGGATCGCCAGTACCTCATGTACGAGGCGCTCCGAGCGGGCGCGTCCGTCGCGCAGCTGCACGAGCTGACGCACATCAAGGCGTGGTTCATCGAGCAGATGGCCGAGATGCTGGCCGTCGAGACCGAGATCGAGGCCTACGCCGGACGCCTGGCGGACCTGCCCGCCGACCTGCTCCGCCGCGCCAAGGAGGCCGGCCACGGGGACGCCTACCTGGCCCGGATCCTGGGCGTAACCGAGGCCGAGCTGCGGCAGCGCCGCATCGCCGACGGCATCGTCCACCGCTACGAGGCCGTCCCGGTGTCGGGTGTCGAGGGCGCCGAGTACTACTTCTCGACGTACGCACCCGAGGACCCGAACCGCCCCAACCCGCTGCCCGACCCCAAGCCCGTGTCGGACAAGCGCAAGGTGATGGTGCTCGGCGGCGGCCCGAACCGCATCGGCCAGGGCATCGAGTTCGACTACTGCTGCGTCCACGCCGCCTACACGCTGCGCGACGCCGGCTTCGAGACGATCATGGTCAACTGCAACCCCGAGACCGTGTCCACCGACTACGACACCTCCGACAAGCTCTACTTCGAGCCGCTCACCGTGGAGGACGTGCTGGCCATCGTCGAGCGCGAGAAGCCCGAGGGCGTCGTCTGCCAGTTCGGCGGCCAGACCCCGCTCAACATCGCCCGGGCGCTGCAGGAAGCGGGCGTCCCGATCATCGGCACGTCCCCGGACACGATCGACCTCGCCGAGGACCGTGACCAGTTCCGCGCCATCATGGACCGCCTCGAGATCCCGATGCCGTCCGCGGGCATGGCCGTGACCACCGACGAGGCCGTGGCTGTGGCGTCCGAGATCGGGTACCCGGTCATCGTCCGCCCGAGCTACGTGCTGGGCGGGCGCGGCATGGAGATCATCCACGACTCCGCGAACCTGCGCCGCTACATGGACGGCGCCGAGGGCGTGACGAAGGACCGCCCGATCCTGATCGACCGCTTCCTGGAGAACGCCCTGGAGTGCGAGGCGGACGCCGTGTGCGACGGCACCGACGCGTTCGTGCCCGCGGTGATGGAGCACATCGAGTACGCGGGCATCCACTCGGGTGACTCGGCATGCATGGTGCCGTCGGTGACGATTCCGGACGAGCAGCTGGCCATCATCGAGGACTACACGCGGCGCATCGCCATCGAGCTCGGCGTCGTGGGCCTGATGAACATCCAGTACGCGATCCTCGACGACGTGGTCTACGTCCTCGAGGCCAATCCGCGCGCGTCCCGCACGGTCCCGCTGGTGTCGAAGGTCTGCGACGTGAACATGGCCTCGCTGGCGACTCGCCTGATGCTGGGGGAGTCCCTCGACTCGCTCGACTTGAAGAAGCGCCACGTCCCGTTCTTCGGGGCCAAGGAGTCGGTGTTCCCGTTCAGCATGTTCCCCGAGGTCGACCCCCTGCTCGGACCGGAGATGCGCTCCACCGGCGAGGTGCTCGGCCTGGCGTCCAACCCGGGGCTGGCGTTCTTCAAGAGCCAGGAGGCCACCTCGACGCCGCTGCCGCTCGAGGGCACGGTGCTGCTGACAATCGCCGAGCGCGACCGCATCGACACCGGCGAGGGCAGCCCGGGCCACAACCTCCTGGTCGCCGCGCGCACGTTCGAGGCGAACGGGTTCTCCCTCCTCGCCACCACCGGCACGGTGGCGTTCCTCGCCGAGCACGGCATCACGGCGTCCCCGGTGAAGAAGCTCCACGAGGGCTCGCCGAACATGGCCGACGTGATCCGGGAGGGCGAGGTCCAGCTCGTGATCAACACGCCGTCGGGCCGGGCGTCGGAGTACGACGACTCCTACATCCGCAAGGCGGCGATCCGCGCCCGCGTCCCCTACATCACCACGACGTCCGAGGCGTACGCCGCGGCCATCGGCATCGCCGCCCACAAGCGGGGCACTGAGGGCGTGAGGTCGCTGCAGGAGTGGCACGCCTCGATCGGCTGACCGCCCGCGAGAGTTCCTCGAGAATTCGCCAAAAAGCACCTGTCGGAGGGGCGGGGCACGGCCCTAGCATCGGGGCGGGCATCAGCCTGTCACCCGAACCCCCAAGGAGCCCCCATGCCAGTTCTGCGCCGCGCCGTCGCCGCCTCCCTCCTCGCCCTCGCCACCCTCGTCAGCGGAGTTGCCGCCACCCCGGCGTCCGCCGCGATCAGCTCCAGCTACGTCGCCCTCGGCGACTCCTACTCGTCCGGTGTGGGTGCCGGCCCCTACCTGAGCGACGGCACGGACTGCCTGCGCTCGCTGTCGACGTACGGCGGTGTGATCGCCCAGAGCTACAACCTGCAGCTGAACCTGCAGGCGTGCTCGGGCGCGGTCACGGCGGACGTGCTCAACCGGCAGGTGGGTGCGCTGAACGCCTCGACGGGCTACGTCACGATCAGCATCGGCGGCAACGACGTGGGCTTCGCCGGCGTCATCACCCAGTGCGCCCAGCCCGGCTGGATGTCGAACTGCGACGGCGCGATCAACAACGCCCTCGCGATCGCGGAGCGTGACCTGCCCGGCCGCCTCGACCGCGTCTACGCCGCCATCAAGGCGCGGGCCCCGCAGGCACGTGTGGTGGTCGCCGGGTACCCGCGGCTCTTCAACGGCCAGGACTGCCACCTGCTGACCTTCTTCTCGTGGACCGAGATGTCGCGTCTCAATGCCGCCGCCGACCGGCTGACCAGCATCACCAGCGCCGCAGCAGGCCGGGCGGGGTTCCAGTTCGCCGACGTGCGGGGCCCGTTCCTCGGCCACGCCGTCTGCGACAACCCGGAGTGGATCCACAACCTGTCCGTGTCGGTGTCGCAGTCGTACCACCCCAAGGTGGACGGCTACCGCTACGGCTACGTCCCCCCGGTGCTCGCGAAGATGGGGATCGTCTCGCCGATGCTGGCCACCGCGTCCGTGACGACCGGCGGCCAGACGTCGTCCGACACCAAGCGCGGCCAGGTCCAGGTGCCTGACCTGACCTCCGCCAAGGCCAAGGCCGCCGCACGGAAGGCGGGCGTCACCCAAGCCGAGCTGGACGAGCTCGTGGCGGCCCAGCGTGCCGGGGCCTCCAACGCGGCCCTGGAGGCCATGAGCGAGGCCGCGATCGGCTGAATCGTGGCGGCGCGGCGGGGGAAGGGTTTCCCCCTGCCGCGGTGCTGGCCGAGGGCATGGCCAACCTCGATCACCACACGTCCGCCACCGCAACGAGCGAGGCGGTCAAGCCGGCCGACGGAGCAACCGCTCGTCCAAGAACGTCAGGACCCGGTCGAGGGCCTCCCGGGTCGGATGCCCCGGCTCGTCGACCAGGGAAATCGTGAGCACCGAGTGCGCGGACGGCTCGATGCCTGCGGCGTTGCCCGGCGACGAATCGATCTCGATCCCCTCGAAGGAGGACCCGAGCGTCGCGCGCAGGGTCTCGAACCGCTCAGGTGGGCACCCCCGGTCGTTGGTGAAACGAAGCCCGAGCACCCGCAGGTCGTCCTTCGCGCGGGCTGCGATCGTGGCGAGGTCCTGGTCATCCAGGCCCAGGGCGGCGCGGCCACGCCTCCCGATGGGAGCGGGCATGACGGGCTGGCTCATGACGGACGCGACGACCGACGGTTCGAGCGCAGTCGCCAGCGCGAACCCCCCGGTGAAGCACATCCCGACCACCCCGACGCCCCGCCCACCACACTCGGCGGAGGCTGATGCTGCGAGCGCTCGCAGCCATCCGATGACCGGACTCGTGTGGTCGGCCAGTTTGGTGAACTCGCGTGCCACGCAGATCCGGACGATGGAGCGCGCGATGTCACGGCCCGTCGGCGGGGCTGCCGGTCGGCCGAACAGTGACGGCAAGTACACGGTGTAGCCCGCGGCGACCAGCCGGCGCGCGAATTCGATGACGCCCGGGTGCAGGCCGGGGATCTCGTGGAGCACCAGGACCGCCGGGCCCGAACCACCCCGAAAGACCTCGTAGGTCCGGCGGCCGTGCGTGAAGTCGAACGACTGGAAGTCCGGGCCGATCTGGGTGCTGGGGGTCATGCCACTCAGTGTGGGTCAGGAAGCCCTCGCCGGCGAACTGCGGGGCGCTCAGCCCACGTGGACCCGCGCGTTGCGGAACATGCGCAACCACGGGCTGGCCTCGTCCGCGGGACCGCTCGTCCAGCTCATCTGGATGTTGCGCAGCACCCGCTCGGGGTGGGGCATCATCGCGGTGAACCGGCCGTCGGGCGTCGTCACGGCGGTCAGTCCGCCGGCCGAGCCGTTCGGGTTGGCCGGGTATTCCTCGGTCGGACCTCCGTGGTTGTCGACGAACCGCAGGGCCGCGTGCACGGCGTCCGTGTCGCCGCGCGTCGAGAAGTCGGCGCGGCCCTCGCCGTGCGACACCGCGATGGGGATCCTCGAACCCGCCATGCCGGACGTGAAGATCGAGGGGGAGTCCAGCACCTCGACGAGCGACAGGCGCGCCTCGAACTGCTCCGAGGTGTTGCGACGGAACAGCGGCCACGCCTCCGCGCCCGGGATCAGCTCGGCCAGCGCGCCGAACATCTGGCAGCCGTTGCAGATGCCCAGCCCGAAGGTGTCGGGGCGGGCGAAGAACGAGCCGAAGGCCTCCGTCAGCGCGGGGTTGTGCAGGATCGATCGGGCCCAGCCCTCGCCCGCACCCAGCGTGTCGCCGTAGGAGAAGCCGCCCACGGCCACCAGGCCCGCGACCTCGCCGAGGTCGAAACGCCCGTTCTGCAGGTCGGTCATGTGGACGTCCAGGGCCTCGAAACCGGCCTTGTGGAACGCGGCGGCGGTCTCGACGTGGCTGTTGACGCCCTGCTCGCGCAGGATCGCGACCCTCGGCCGTGCACCCGTCGCGATGAACGGGGCCGCGATGTCCTCGCGGGGGTCGAACGTCGTCTCCACGTGCAGGCCGGGGTCGTCGTCGGACGCGAACGCGGCGTGTTCGGCGTCCGCGCACTCGGGGTTGTCGCGCAGGGCGGCGATCCGCCACGACACCTCGTCCCAGACCTGGCCGAGGTCGCGCAGGGCCGCGTCCAGCACAGGACGCCCGCCCACCGACACCGCGACGCGGCGCTCGGCGCGGGTGGACCCGACGACGCTGGTCAGGTCCGCCAGCCCGTGCTTGGCCAGCACCTCCCGCGCCTCGTCAATGGACGCCGTGGGCACGGCCACCAGGGCCCCCAGTTCCTCGGCGAACAGCGCCGCCACGGAACCGACCTCCAGCGTGAGGCCGACAGCGCCCGCCAGGCCCATCTCGACCGCCGCGGCCCAGAGACCACCGTCGGAACGGTCGTGGTAGGCCGCGACCAGACCGGCGTCGCGGAGTTCGTTCACGGCGTCCACCAGCGCGACGAGGCGCGCGGGGTCGTCGAGGTCCGGAACCACGTCGCCGAACGCACCGTTCACCTGGGCGAAGATGGACCCGCCGAGGCGGTCGACCCCGGCACCCAGGTCGACCAGCAGCAGCGTCTGCCCGGCACCGGCCTGCGGGGTGAGGGTGCCGCGGACGTCAGCCAGCGAGGCGAAGGCCGAGACCACCAGCGACACCGGTGAGGTGACCTGCTTGTCGCCCGCCTCATCGGTCCACTTCGTGCGCATCGACAGGGAGTCCTTGCCTACCGGGATGCTCACGCCCAGCGCCGGGCACAACTCCATCGCGACGGCGTGGACGGTGTCGTACAGGGCGGCGTCCTCGCCGGGCTCGCCGCAGGCGGCCATCCAGTTGGCCGACAGCTTCACCCGGTTGAGGGTGATCGGGGCGGCCAGCAGGTTGGTGATGGCCTCGCCCACGGCCATGCGGCCGGACGCCGGGGCGTCCACCGAGGCGAGCGGCATGCGCTCGCCCGAGCTCATCGCCTGCCCGGCGAAGCCGACGTGGTCGGTCAGGGTCACCGCGACGTCCGCAACCGGCACCTGCCACGGGCCGACCATCTGGTCGCGGTGGCTGAGGCCGCCGACGGTCCGGTCGCCGATGGTGATGAGGAACCGCTTGGAGGCGACGCTCGGGTGCCGCAGCACCGCGTGGGCGACGGTGCGCAGGGCGTCCGGGTCGTCGAACGGCGCCAGGTCCAGGGCGGGGGCCGACCACGTCAGGCGGGACACGTCGCGCGTCATCTTCGGCGGCTTGCCCAGCAGCGTGAACAACGGCATGTCGACCGCCGGGTCGTCGCCGGGGCCCGCCTCGATGCCGTCCTCGGCCAGGACCAACTGCCCGTCGTCGAAGGCCCGTCCGACCACGGCGAACGGAGCGCGCTCACGGGCACAGATCGCCGTGAAGCGCTCCAGGGACTCGGGGGCGATCGCCAGCACGTAGCGCTCCTGGCTCTCGTTCGACCAGATCTCCTTGGGGGCCAGCCCGGACTCCTCCAGCGGCACGGCGTCCAGGTCGAAGCGGGCACCCATGCCGGCGTCGTTCACCAACTCGGGGAACGCGTTCGACAGGCCGCCCGCACCCACGTCGTGGATCGCGAGGATCGGGTTGTCGGCGCCCAGCGCCGCGCAGGCCGTGATGACCTCCTGGGCGCGGCGCTCCATCTCGGGATTGCCGCGCTGGACCGAGTCGAAGTCGAGCTCGGCGGCGTTCGTGCCGGCCGCCATCGAGGACGCCGCGCCTCCGCCCATGCCGATGCGCATGCCGGGACCGCCCAGCTGGATGAGGAGCGAGCCCTCACCGAACGGCACCTTCTCGGTCTGCTCCACCGCGATGGAGCCCAGGCCACCGGCGCTCATGATCGGCTTGTGGTAGCCCCGGCGGACGCCGTCCACCGTCTGCTCGTAGACGCGGAAGAACCCGCCCAGCCCGGGGCGTCCGAATTCGTTGTTGAACGCGGCCGCGCCCAAGGGGGCCTCGGTCATGATGTCCAGTGGCGAGGCGATGTGGTCCGGCGCGCCGTAGTGCTCTTCCTCCCACGGCTCGTCGGTGCCGGGCAGGTTCAGGTTCGACACGACGAAGCCGGTCAGGCCCGCCTTGGGCTGGGAGCCGCGCCCAGTGGAGCCCTCGTCGCGGATCTCACCGCCCGAACCCGTCGCCGCCCCGGGGAAGGGCGAGATCGCCGTCGGGTGGTTGTGGGTCTCGACCTTCATCAGGACGTGAACCTCGCCCTCGCGCTCCGCGTAGGGGGCGGGTCCCGCGTACCCGGCGTCCGGATCGGGGAGGAAGCGCGTGGCCGTGCCGCCCTCCATGATCGAGGAGTTGTCGGAGTAGGCGACGACCGTGCCGGACGCGCGCCCGCCGGCGACGCGCTCGGTGTGGCGGATCATGCCGAACAGCGAGCTGTCCTGGGCAACGCCGTCGATGACGAAGTCGGCGTTGAAGATCTTGTGACGGCAGTGCTCAGAGTTCATCTGGGCGAACATCATGAGCTCGACGTCGGTGGGGTTGCGGTCCAAGCCGGCGAAGGCGTCCACGAGGTAGTCGACCTCGTCGTCGGACAAGGCCAGTCCATAGGTGGTGTTGGCCTGTTCCAGGGCGGCACGGCCGTGGCGGAGCACGTCGACGTGCTCCATCGGCTCGGCGTCCTTCTCGGCGAAGACCTCGGTCGCCGACTCCCGGTCCGGCAGCACCGACTCGGTCATCCGGTCGTGCAGGATCGCCGCGCAGGCGTGCCACGCGTCGTGGCCCAGCTCGGCGTCGAGCGCGAGCGTGTACTCGGTCACCCGCTCGACCCGGTGCAGGTCGAGCCCGCAGTTGCGGACGATGTCGGTGGCCTTGGACGCCCACGGCGAGATCGTGCCCAGCCGCGGCGCGACGATGACGGACGCCGTGCGCGCGGCCTCGACGGCCTCCGGCGCGGGGTCGCCGTAGTCGAGGATGCCGGCGATCGCCTCGGCGGCCTCGTCGGTCAGCTCGTCCTCGGTCGCGACGAGGTGCACGTACCGGGCTGTCACACCCTCGACCGCCGGGGCGACCTCCTGCAGGCGGGCCAGGAGGGCCGCCGCGCGGAACGGCGACAGGGCCGACCCGCCGGGCACCACGAAGAGGTCGTAGGAATGGGACGAGTTCGACACGGTGGTGCCCTCCGGAAGGTCGTGCTGGACGCGGTCTGGGACTCAACACAGGCTACCCGCGTGAGCCCCCGCATTCGGGGAGAGCGCCAGCCTTCGGGCCCCGCCCCGCACCGGTCGTACACTGGCCGGCGTGGATCTTCCGGGCCTGATCGAGCTCGTCGCCTCCGAACCCGTCGTCGCTGAGCTCGTCGATGCCGCCCGTTCGGGGTCCGAGCCGACCCTCGACGTCACCTGCCCCTCGGCCCTGCGGCCCCTGGTCGCGGGCACCCTCAGCGAACGCGCGGGCAAGCCGTTGCTGGTGGTGACGTCGACCTACCGCGAGGCGGAGGCGGTGCGCGACACGCTGGCGTCCGTGCTGGGGCGGGACGCCGTGGCCTACTACCCCGCCTGGGAGACGCTCCCGCACGAGCGGCTGAGCCCCCGTTCTGACACCGTCGGCAAGCGACTCGCGGTGTTGCGCCGGCTCGCCGGCAACGCCGACCTGCCCGCGCCCCGCGTCGTGGTCGCACCCGTCCGCGCGGTCCTGCAGCCGCAGGTGGCCGGGCTCGGCAACCTCCTGCCGGTCCGCATCGCGGTCGGGCAGGAGCACGACATCGACGACCTCGCGCACGCGCTGGTCAACGCCGCGTACGTGCGCGTGGACCTGGTCGAGCGGCGCGGCGAGTTCGCCGTCCGCGGCGGCATCATCGACGTGTTCCCGCCCACCCTGGAACACCCCGTCCGCATCGACTTCTTCGGCGACACCGTCGAGGAGATCCGGCCGTTCTCCGTGGCCGACCAGCGCTCGCAGGACGAAACCCTCCCCGAGGTCACCGCCGACCCCTGCCGCGAGATGCTGCTGACCGAGTCGGTCCGCCAGCGGGCGGCCGACCACGCGACCCGCACCGGGGTCCCCGGCCAGCTGCGCGAGTTGTTCACCCGCATCGCCGAGGGCCACGCCGTCGACGGAATGGAGGCCCTCGCCCCCGCCCTGGTCGACCGCCTCGAGTTGCTCGTCGACGTGCTGCCCGCCGACACCATCGTGCTCGTCAGCGACCCCGAGAAGGTCCGCGCCCGTGCCCTGGAACTGCACACCACGAGCCAGGAGTTCCTGGCGGCCTCGTGGTCCGCGGCCGCCGAGGGCGGCAGGGCGCCGATCGACCTCGCGGCGTCCGCCTACCGCCAGCTCGCCGACGTGCGGTCGGACGCGCTGGGCCGCGGCCAGGCGTGGTGGACGATGTCCGCCTTCGCCGAGGACCCCGACAGCCGGCACATCGTCGCCGAGGAGAACGAGCCGTTCCGCGGCGACCTCGAGGCCGCGGTGGAGGCCATCGCCGAGTCGGTGGCGTCCGGCTTCACCACCGTCCTCGTGGCGGACGCCGTGGGCCGCGCCCAGCGCTTCGGGGAGGTCCTGGCCGAGCACGACCTCGCCGGGAAGGCGTCCATCGTTGTCGCCGACCTGCCCCACGGCTTCCGGGTGGACGCCATCAACCTGTGGGTCTTCACCTCCGGCGACCTGGCCGGCATCAAGGGCGGCTCGGACAAGCCCGAGCGCAGGATGCCCGCGCGGCGCAAGAACGCCATCGACCCGCTGGAGCTCAAGCCGGGCGACTACGTCGTCCACGACGCGCACGGCGTGGGCCGCTATGTCGAGATGGTGACGCGGACGGTCCAGAACGCGACGCGGGAGTACCTCGTCATCGAGTACGCCAGCTCCAAGCGCGGGCAGCCCGGCGACCGCCTCTTCGTCCCGATGGACAGCCTCGACCAGGTCACCCGCTACGTCGGCGGCGAGGCCCCGAGCCTCGACCGGATGGGCGGGGCCGACTGGCACAAGCGCAAGGCGCGGGCCCGCAAGGCCGTCCGCGAGATCGCCGCTGAGCTCATCAAGCTGTACGCCGCCCGGCAGGCCACCCAAGGCCACGCGTTCGGGCCGGACAGCCCGTGGCAGCGCGAGCTGGAGGACAACTTCACCTACGTCGAGACCCCCGACCAGCTGGCGGCGATCAACGAGACCAAGCGGGACATGGAGGAGCTCGTCCCGATGGACCGCCTGATCTGTGGCGACGTCGGCTACGGCAAGACCGAGATCGCCGTCCGCGCCGCGTTCAAGGCGGTGATGGACGGCAAGCAGGTCGCGATCCTCGTGCCGACGACGCTGCTCGTCCAGCAGCACTTCGCGACGTTCGCGAACCGGTACGCGGGGTTCCCCGTGTCGGTGGCGGCGCTGAGCCGATTCCAGACGCCGGCCGAGTCGAAGAGGACCATCGAGGGCATCGCGGACGGTTCCGTCGACGTCGTCGTCGGCACCCACCGGCTGTTCTCCAACGAGGTGCAGTTCAAGGACCTCGGGCTGGTGATCATCGACGAGGAGCAGCGCTTCGGCGTCGACCACAAGGAGGCCTTGAAGAAGCTGCGCCTCAACGTGGACGTGCTCGCGATGTCGGCCACGCCGATCCCGCGCACGCTGGAGATGGCGATCACGGGCATCCGCGAGATGAGCGTCATCGCGACCCCACCGGAGGAGCGCCACCCGGTGCTCACGTTCGCCGGCCCGTCGGACGACGCCCAGGTACGAGCGGCGATCCGCCGTGAGCTGGCCCGTGAGGGCCAGGTGTTCTACATCCACAACCGGGTCAACACGATCGAGAAGGCCGCCGCCCACATCCGCGACCTCGTGCCCGAGGCGCGGGTCGCCGTGGCGCACGGCCAGATGAACGAGACGCAGCTCGAGAAGGTCATGGTCGACTTCTGGGAGCGCGAGGCCGACGTGCTGGTCTGCACCACGATCGTCGAGGCGGGCCTCGACATCTCCACGGCCAACACCCTGATCATCGAGCGGGCCGACCTGCTGGGTCTCTCCCAGCTGCACCAGCTGCGCGGACGCGTCGGCCGTGGTCGCGAGCGCGGCTACGCCTACTTCCTCTACCCGCCCGAGAAGCCGCTGACCGACACCGCGCACGACCGCCTCGCCACCATGGCGGCCCACACCGACCTGGGCGCCGGCATGGCGATCGCGATGAAGGACCTCGAGATCCGCGGCGCGGGAAACCTGCTGGGCGACGAGCAGTCCGGCCACATCGCCGACGTCGGCTTCGACCTGTACATCCGCCTCGTGGGGGAGGCCGTGTCGGACTTCCGTGGCGAGGACACCGAACCCGAGCCCGAGATGAAGATCGAGCTGGCCGTGGACGCCCACCTCCCGACCGACTACGTCGAGTCCGAGCGCCTGCGCCTGGAGATGTACAAGCGGCTGGCGTCCGTGCGCGAGGAGGCCGAGCTGGACGCCGTGCGTGCCGAACTGCTCGACCGTTACGGCCCGCTGCCCGACCCCGTGGAGAACCTGTTCGGGGTCACCCGCTTCCGGATCCTGTGCCGCTCGGTCGGGATCACCGAGGTGCTCTCGGCCGGAACGATGATCCGGTTCAGCCCGGCCGTCCTGGCCGACTCGCGCGAGATGCGCCGCCAGCGCATGTACCCCGGCTCCCGGGTCAACAAGCAGACCCACCAGTTGTTCGTGCCGCGTCCGATGACCGCGCCCATCGCGGGCCAGCCCATCAAGGACGGCGCGCTGCTGGAGTGGGCCACCCAGGTGGTGACGGCCCTGTTCGTCCCGGAGCCCGCGCGGGCGGCCCCCTGACCCCGGCGGCCGGATAGGATCGCCCGTGAACCGATCGTCCCAAGGAGTTCGAAGCACATGAACAAGGCAGCACGCGTCCTGACCGCCGGCGTCGCCGTGGCGGCACTCGCCCTCACCGGCTGCGCCGGGAGCCCGTCGGACGCCGCACGCGTCGGGACGGTCTCGGTCAAGGACTCGACGGTCCGTGGCGTCGCGGACAGCATCACCCAGGTGACCGGCACGGAACCGGCCGTGGCGCTGAAGCAGGCCACGTACGACCTCACCCTCGGCGAGGCCTCGCGCCAGATCGCCGCCGCGACGGGCACGGCCGTGTCGCAGGCCGAGGGCAACGCGATCGTGAGCCAGAACCAGGCGGCCGCCGCCGTCGCGGCGACCGGGCAGGGGGCCGCCTGGGCGGACGCCGTCGGCACGACCTACGTCGTCCTGCAGAAGATGGGCGAGGAGAAGTTCGTGGAGGAGCTGAACAAGCTCGACATCACGGTCAATCCCCGCTACGGCGCGTGGGACGCGGCCCGTGTGACGATCGTCGACGACACGCTGTCGACGGCCTCGACCATCGCCAAGTCCTGATCGACCCTCGGCGCGTGTCGCATCCCGAGGTCGAGCGCCTCCTCGACGTGATGGCGGCGCTCCGGGTCGGCTGCCCCTGGGACGCCGAACAGACCCACCGGTCGCTGGTCACCTACCTGGTCGAGGAGGCGGCCGAGACGGTCGAGGCGATCGAGTCGGGCTCGGACGAGCACCTGCGCGAGGAACTCGGCGACCTGCTGCTGCAGGTGGTCTTCCACGCCGAGATCGCCCGCACCGAGGGCCGGTTCGACATCGACGACGTCGCGAAGGGCATCGCCGACAAGCTCGTGGCCCGGCACCCGTACGTCTTCGGTGAGGTGGACGTCCCCGACGACCTCATGGGGTCCTGGGAGGCGCGCAAGCGCGCCGAGAAGGGGCGCACGTCCGCCCTCGACGGCATCCCGCCGCTGAACGCACTGGCCCGGACGATGAAGGTCGTGTCGCGGGCCCGCTCGCACGGCGTCCCGCTGGGCCTACCGGACGAGCCGGTCACGGCGTCCGAGGTGGGGGAGTCCATCGTCGCGCTCGTGGCCCGGGCGCAGGCGTCCGGGGTGGACGCCGACCAGGCGGTCCGTGACACCGTCCGGGCGCTCGAGGACGCCGTGCGCTCGGCCGAGCGATAGGCTGACCGCGAAGTCAACCACCGACGAAAGGCAAGTCACCGTGGCACTCATCGACATCGTCACCGCACGCGAGATCCTCGACTCCCGAGGCAATCCCACCGTCGAGGTCGAGGTGCTCCTCGACGACGACGCCCAGGGCCGCGCGGCGGTTCCGTCCGGCGCCTCCACCGGCCAGTTCGAAGCCGTCGAGCTGCGTGACGGCGACAAGGGCCGTTACCTCGGCAAGGGCGTCCTCAAGGCCGTCGAGAACGTCAACGAGTCCATCGCCGAGGAGATCATCGGCTTCGACGCCACCGACCAGCGCGAGATCGACGCCGCCATGATCGAGCTCGACGGCACCGCCAACAAGGGCAAGCTCGGCGCCAACGCCATGCTGGGCGTCTCGCTGGCCGTCGCGCACGCCGCCGCCGAGTCGGCCGGCCTGCCGCTGTTCCGCTACGTGGGTGGCCCCAACGCACACGTCCTGCCCGTCCCGATGATGAACATCCTCAACGGTGGCTCGCACGCCGACTCCAACGTGGACATCCAGGAGTTCATGATCGCCCCGATCGGCGCCGAGACCTTCGCCGACGCCCTGCAGATGGGCGCCGAGGTCTACCACAACCTCAAGTCCGTCCTGAAGGAGAAGGGCCTGTCCACCGGCCTCGGCGACGAGGGTGGCTTCGCCCCGAACCTCGAGTCGAACCGCGCGGCCCTCGACCTGATCATCGAGGCCATCAAGAAGGCGGGCTACGAGCCCGGCACCGACATCGCGCTCGCGCTGGACGTCGCCGCCTCGGAGTTCGAGTCCGACGGGGTCTACACCTTCGAGGGCACGTCGAAGACGGCCGAGGAGATGGTGGCCATCTACGCCGAGTGGGTCGACGCCTACCCGCTGGTCTCCATCGAGGACCCGCTGAACGAGGAGGACTGGGACGGCTGGAAGGCCATCACCGAGCAGCTCGGTGACAAGGTCCAGATCGTCGGTGACGACCTGTTCGTGACCAACCCGGAGCGCCTCCAGCGCGGCATCGACTCCAACACCGCCAACGCGCTGCTGGTCAAGGTGAACCAGATCGGCACCCTGACCGAGACCCTCGACGCCGTCGAGCTCGCCCACCGCAACGGCTACCGCTGCATGATGTCGCACCGCTCCGGTGAGACCGAGGACACCACCATCGCCGACCTGGCCGTCGCCACGAACTGCGGCCAGATCAAGACCGGTGCCCCGGCCCGCTCCGACCGCATCGCGAAGTACAACCAGCTCTTGCGCATCGAGGAGACCCTCGAGGACGCCGCGGTCTACGCCGGCCGCTCCGCGTTCCCGCGCTTCAAGGGCTGATCCTCTCCGCCTGACGAACCACCGCAACGGCCGGTCCTCCTCGTGGGGGCCGGCCGTTCGGCTCGTCCGCGGAGTGTCGCGCCCCGACCGGGCCCGGGCCTCGACCTAGGCTGGGCTGAACCTCGATCCTTCCCCGCTGAGAGGCCCAGGTACGTGCGCGAGAACCGGCTGAACCGCCAGCCGTCCGGCCCCGGACGGTCCACCAAGCGCACCCGGTCGCCCGTGGCCGGGCCGCGCCCGGCGTCCCCGTCCACAGGAGCCGGCCCGGCGGGTCCGCAGCCCGGGCCGGCGGCCCCCGTCCGCACCTCCGCGCTGGCGCGCGCAACGGCCCGCCTTCCCCGCCCCTCGAACAACCTCGGGTTCACACGCCGGGCCCTCGTGCTCTTCGGCGTGGTCCTCGTCCTCGGCTTCTCGTTCGCCAGCTCGCTGCGGGTGTGGATGGTCCAGAGCGAGGACCTCGCGGCGGCGACCGCCCAGGTCGAACGCGACCGGGCGCGCATCGCCGAGCTGGAGAGCTCCCTGCAGCGGTGGGACGACCCGGCCTACGTCCGAGCCCGGGCGCGGGAACGACTGGGGTGGGTCATGCCCGGCGAGGTCGGCTACCGCGTCGTCGGCAAGGACGGGGAGGTGCTCTCCGGCACCTCCGCGATCGAGGGTGTCGGCACGCCGCGGCCCAGCGAACTGGCGCCGCGCTGGTGGGACAGGCTCGCAACGTCCCTGCGCCACGCGGACGAGGTGGCGGCCGAGCCGGATCCCGTGGCGGAACCGGACGCGCAGCCTCCCGCGGCCCAGCCCGTGGGTCCTTGACAGGCAGCGAGTAGGGTGTTCGCCGTGCCTGTCCTCGAACCAGCCTCGGATTCCGATGTCGCGATCCTCGCGGCGCAACTCGGACGCGAGCCCCGCGGCATCGCCGGGATCGCCTGGCGCTGCCCGTGCGGGAAGCCCGGCGTCGTCGCCACCGAGCCCCGGCTGCCGGACGGCACCCCGTTCCCGACGACGTACTACCTGACCTGTCCCCGCGCCGTCGCGGCCTGCTCCACGCTCGAGGCCGAGGGTGTGATGGCCGACATGACCGAACGCCTCGGCACGGACGCCGACCTCGCCGCGCGGTACGCGTCCGCCCACGAGGCCTACCTCGCCGACCGGGCCGCGCTCGGCGACGTCCCCGAGATCGCCGGCATCTCCGCGGGTGGCATGCCGACCCGCGTCAAGTGCCTCCACGTCCTCGCCGGGCACGCGCTGGCGGCCGGGCGTGGCGTGAACCCGCTCGGGGACGAGACCGTGGACGCCCTGGGCGAGTTCTGGCGGCGTCCCTGCCTGGAGGGGGAAGCATGCCTCGAGGGGGAAGCATGAGCCGTGTCGCCGCCATCGATTGCGGCACCAACTCGATCCGCATCCTGATCGCCGAACAGGCCGACGACGGTGTGCGCGAGGTCGCTCGCGACCTGCGCCTCACCCGGCTGGGCCAGGGCGTCGACGCCACCGGCGAGTTCCACCCGGACGCGCTGGCCCGCACCTTCGCCGCGTGTGACGAGTACGCCGCCCTGCTGGCCGAACACGGCGTGGACGTCGTCCGGTTCGTCGCGACCTCCGCCGCGCGCGACGCGGGGAACCGCGAGGAGTTCTTCGCCGGCGTCCGCGAGCGGCTCGGCGTCGAGGCGGAGGTGATCGCCGGCGACGAGGAGGCCCAGCTCTCCTTCGACGGCGCCCTCGGCGCGAGCCCGGACGCCCCCGCGCCGGCCCTGGTGATGGACATCGGCGGCGGCTCCACCGAACTCGTCCTCGGGCAGGCCGGACGCCCCGTGCGTGGGGTCTCCCTCGACATGGGGTCGGTGCGCCTGCGCGAGCGCTTCCTGGCCTCGGACCCGCCGACGCTGGACGAGGTCACCGAGGCCGCCGAATTCATCGACGACCTGTTGGACGCCTCGGGCGTCGACTTCGAGGCCGCCCGCACGTGGTTCGGCGTCGGGGGTACGGCCACGTCCCTGTCGGCCATCGCCCAGGGGCTGGCGGAGTACGACCGGGCCCGCGTCCACGGGTCGACAATCACGCGCGAGCAACTCGCCGCCCTGGCCCAGCGCCTCCTCGGCGCGCCCGTGGCGGAGGTGCTCGAGATCCCGACCATGGTCCCGGGCCGCGCGGACGTCATCTGCGCCGGCGCCCTCATCTGCCACCGGATCGGCGCCCGGATGGGGATGGATCTGACCGTGAGCGAGTCCGACATCCTCGACGGCATCGTCGACGGCCTCCTGCGGGAGGACGACGCCGCTGCGGGGTCCTAGATGTACCGAGCCAAGAGGTTGGTGACAGCGCGTCGGTATTGACGTGAGGGAGGACCCCCGGGTGGGGTGTGGCTTGTCGAAGGTCACATCTCACACCCGGAGGTCCTCGTGTCCCACCGTAACGCCCGCCTCAACTTTCATGGCCGCAAGCTGCTGGTCGATCGGGTCCGATACCAGCACTGGCCGGTCGCCCATGCAGCGAAGGCGATGGGGATTTCACGTCAGTGTGCTCACCGCTGGCTGGCACGCTGGGACGCCGAGGGCGAGGCCGGTCTGCATGACCGGTCCAGCCGTCCTCACGCGTGCCCGACCGCGACACCAGCCACGGTGGAGGACCTGGTGGTGGCCGCCCGTCAGGAGCACCGACGCGGCCCTGACTGGATCGCGGCCGAACTCGGGCTCGCGCCGCGGACCGTGACCCGGATCCTGCACCGACGGGGCATGCCGCCCCTGACCTGCCTGGACCCGATGACCGGCCAGGTGATCCGCACCTCGAAGCAGACCGCGGTCCGCTACGAACGCGAACGTCCCGGCGAACTGGTGCACGTGGATGTCAAGAAGCTGGGCAAGATCCCCGACGGTGGCGGCTGGCGGGCCCACGGACGCTCCGACACCATCGTCGCCAAGAACAAGCGGCCCAAGATCGGCTACGACTACGTCCACTCGATGGTCGATGACCACTCCCGCCTGGCCTACAGCGAGATCCACGACGATGAACGCGTCGACACCTGCGCCGGCTTCCTGCTGCGAGCCGCGGCCTACTTCGCCACCCACGGCATCACCAGCATCGAGCGAGTGATGACCGACAACGCGTTCGCCTACCGACATGGTCGAGCGTTCATCGACGCGGTCGAGACCATTGGCGCGAAGCAGAAGTTCATCAAACCCCACTGCCCCTGGCAGAACGGCAAGGTCGAACGCTTCAACCGCACCCTGACCACCGAGTGGGCCTACCGCCACGTGTTCACCAGCAACCAGGCCCGCCGCGACGCCCTTGACCCCTGGCTGGAGACCTACAACACTCAAAGACGCCACAGCGCACTCGGAGGACTACCCCCGACCAGCCGCCTGTCATGAACGTCGTGGCCCAGTACACCTAG